>NZ_AUTP01000367.1:0-79414 GCF_000498075.1 Pseudoalteromonas sp. TAB23 | reverse complement strand
AGGATGGCTTGTAACTTAAGCCATCCTTGCCATAACACTTTCACAGATGCACGCCCTGTGCGCTTGGTATCTTTCCAGCCTCCTAACTTTGCCAGTTCCTGATACGCCCATGACATATTTGGAGCAGTTTCAGGCAATGGTGTTTTTATTCTCTTTAACCACAATAACTTCCATGCTTTGGGAGATAACAGTTGTTCACAACTTGGAGAATCAGGCTGCTCATTGGTGAACTTTAGTTGCAATATTCGCGTCGCAATAAAGCCATTAATCGTCACCAATCTTTCCATGTTATCTTGGCTTTGAAGGCGTAAACTTTCGATATCCGTGCCATCACTTTTCCAGACTTTATGGTATTCCTCTACAAGCCAACGGTGCTCATAGTAGGTGATGATAGCTAAGGCGTCTTCTTTGCTGGTGACTGGTTCACTGGTTAATAGGTGCCAGCTTAAGCCGTTCTCAGCGTTTCCTCGCTCTGCACAGCCGACATAGTAAACTGGTAGGGAGCGTCCTTTCTTATTGTAAGGCGCTTTGAGTGTCACTGGCGCATAGGTGATATCCAGTGTTGCGCTTCGGGCTTTTCTTCCTCCTTTTTGTGCAATGTGGATGTGTTTGGTGCCTGCACTCATCAGCTCGCTTGCGAACGCATAGAGCTTATCCTCACCTTCTTCAATATGACGACTTTGCATCGAGCGTACGACGAATCGTTGCTGCTCGGTCAGTTTATACTGCAAGTATTCGTAGATGTCCGCTTCGCGGTCACACACCGATATCACGTTCGCCATTTGTCCTTGCAGCCGCTCTGCCATCGCTCGTGACGCTGACTCCCACTTGTAACTTTCTTTTTCTTCGTAAGAAGTCGTCGCGTGTTTTTCTCTTTTTCCAATCGTGTTGATATCACGACTCCAGCGAGACTGTTCAATTAATCCCACAACTTGCTTTGTGTCTGGCGCAAACAGTAATACGCTATGAGCTAACAAGCCTCGTTGTTTTGCTCCTCGTCCGACATGACCCAAATCATCTCGAATGGAGGAATGTTTATAAATTAGTGTGGTCGTGTCTTCTAATGCGAGCAATAAGTTATGACTTTTTGCTTGTTCAACCGTGGCTTTAAAGCCTGACTCTGCTATAGCCGTTGCGTCAATATTCTCGTTGCGAATAAAGCGGTAGGCACCTTCCATATCNGGCGGGGGATTGAGTGATGTTCACAAGTGGTTTTCCTGGTTCATTTGCAAGCGTTGATGCTAACTTTACCAGACGCGCTGTTCTTCTTGGATCACCTAAGTCCGATTTACCGAATTGTTGTTTTGCCCAATGAGTATGTTCGTTAATCATAATGTGCCCTCAAACAAGATTTGAAGATCTGATCATGACATTGAGATTTAGTTCAAAAAAATCCCCGCTAATTTCTTAGCAGGGATTTGTGTATAAGAGACAGCTATTAGCGCCTTTTTTAGTTAGTTAAAAACTTACTTATAGTTTTCGTAAATTTTATCGAGCGGTTCTGATAAACCACTTTCTTGCACTATACGTACATGTTCACGTTTTAATTCGCGTGCACTAGTCACACCACAAGAATGAGCTATTAGCCCAGCTCCGTAATGAATGTATTTATTATAGTTAGCTACTCGCTGCGCTTTATCAGCTACATTTAAACCACGTTGCAAACGCTCGTTATGCGTAGTGATACCCGTCGGACAGGTATCTTTATTACATTGCATTGCCTGAATACAGCCCAGTGCAAACATATGCCCCCGAGCCGATACAACAAAATCAGCACCGAGCGCTAACGCCCAAGCAACCTTTGAAGGAACAATTAATTTACCTGAGGCGATTATTTTAATACGATCTCGCAGCCCATGTTTTTCAAGCATGTTAACTACAAGCGGTAAACTTTCGCGCAGTGGTAAACCCACCGAATCCATAAGCGGTTGTGGTGCTGCGCCCGTACCACCATCAGCACTATCTATGGTAATAAAGTCAGGTGCAGACTCTATACCACGGTGGTTTATTTCAGCGAACAACGTTTCTAACCATCCGTAAGCACCAATTACCGCTTTAAAGCCTGTAGGCTTTCCTGTCGCGTTACGTACAGTGGCAATCATATCGAGAATATCGGCTGGGTTTTTAATTTCAGGATGACCATTGGGGCTAATAGAATCTTGCCCTTCTGGTATACCCCTAATTTTAGCTATTTCGGCGTTGACTTTGCGCCCTGGTAACATACCACCTTTACCTGGTTTTGCGCCTTGGCTCATTTTAAGTTCAAACATTTTTACTTGTTCGTGAGCCGCTATTTCTTTAAGTTTTTCAGTACTTAAATTACCGTGCTCGTCTCGTGCACCATATTTAGCGGTACCAATTTGGAAAACAATATCAGCCCCCCCTTCTAAGTGATAAGGGCTTAACCCCCCTTCACCGGTGTTCATCCAACAACCTGCTAGTTTTGCCCCTTTTGATAAGGCTCGTACAGCTGGCTTTGAAAGCGCACCAAAACTCATACCAGATACATTGAATAACGAGTTGGTTGTGTAAGGTGTTTTACAGTATGGACCCAAAGTAACATTGCTCGGGTCGAGTGCTTCTTCATCTAAAGTAGGAAAAGCACAGTTCATAAACATAACCGTACCTGTTACTTCTAAGCTTTGCGTAGAACCAAACGCAGCTGTACGGTCAACATCTTTTGCTGCACGATAAACCCAGCTTCGCTCTGCGCGGTTAAACGGCATTTCTTCTCTATCTTGAGCAAAAAAGTACTGTCTAAAAAACTCCCCTTGGCGTTCAAAAAAATATCGAAAGCGACCAATAACAGGGTAATTACGTCTAATAGCATGCTTTGTTTGCGTTACATCTCGAATATAAAAAATAATAACAGTAAGCACAACGAACCCGAGTACAACTATAAACATACTTGCAAATATATCGATACTAAACATTATAAAATTGCTCATTTATGACCCTTGGTGATTTTTAAAATAATACCTAATAAATACTGACCGTTTTAATGAACTAAATGGCTCATTATATTTACTAACTTGCTTGCTTAAAATAACAAATACAAACACTTACCAACAAACTAGTAACTTAAATAGCTATAAAAACAACTCAGTACCCATTTTTTAAAATTATACTTATTTACTTTCCAGCTTAACTGATTCATTTTTTATATACATGCGTACTTGTGTTTCTAGCACTGATAAAGGCACTGAACCATGACGTAATATTTGATGATGAAATTCACGAATATCAAAGTTTTTTCCTAGCGCTTGCTCTGCCTCAGCGCGTAAACGCTTAATAGTTAGCTCACCTATTTTGTACGAAAGCGCCTGTGCAGGCCATGTAATATAACGATCGGTTTCGGTTTTAACGTTATGCAACGAAAGCGCTGTATTTTCGCTCATAAAGTTCATGGCACGCTCGCGACTCCAGCCATACGTATGCATACCTGTATCAACAACTAAACGCGCTGCTCGCCACATTTCATACGTCAAACGACCAAAACGGCTATATGGGTCTTGGTAAAAGCCTGCTTCTAAACCTAAATATTCAGAGTAAAGCCCCCAACCTTCGCCAAATGCCGAAAGGTAAGCATCACGACGATAGCTCGGCAGATTTTCAAGCTCTGCATTAAGTGATATCTGTAAATGATGACCTGGCACTGCTTCGTGCAGCGTTAATGCTTCCAAAACATACAAAGGACGCTTATCTAAAGCGTAAGTATTTACCCAATAATACCCTGCTTCATTATCTCGATTAGAGCCTGAATATCGACCGGTTGTGTATTTAGGTGCAATACTGGCCGGTACAGGTGCTACACCATAAGGTTTGCGCGGTAAGGTATGAAATAACTTAGGCAGTTGTGCATCCATTTTTTTAGCAATATAAGATGCTTCTTTTAAAAGCTGCTCTGGTGTTGTAGCGTAAAATTGTGGATCAGTGCGTAAAAAGTGGATAAATTCAGCAAACGTGCCTTTAAAACCTACCTCTGCTATTACGTTTTCCATTTCACTACGAATTCGCTCAACTTCTTTTAAGCCAAGTTCGTGAATCTCTTTAGGTGTCATGTCGGTGGTGGTGTAGTACTTAGCTCTATTTTTATAAAACGCTTCGCCATTAGGTGTTTCTGATATGCCAATACTTGTACGTGCAAAAGGTCGATACTGCTGCGTAAAAAACACTAAGTAACCTTTATAAGATTTTATAACCTCTTTTTTTATAATGATTTTGGCTTTTTGTTGTAGTGCTTTAAATTCACTGTCGCTCAAACCCGCTGTATTAGTTAAAAAAGGTTTATAAAACTCAGATGTAGTTACATCGTCAACAATGTAAGCATTAATTGAATCTTCATAACCTTCCAATACAGCTTTAGGTTGAGTAAGCCCAGTCTCAAGCCCTTTTTTCATCCAATACATGTTTTGCTCAAAAAAGCGCGGAACTTGCGCCAATCGTGCAAGATACACTTGGTAATCTTCCGGGTTTTTATATTGAGAGCTATTTATTATGTACGACAAACCAGAATGAAACCCATATTCAGAGGTGAGCGGCATATAGTGCGCATTAAATACATATTCATCGACACTGTTTTGTACTTGAGCTCGAATAATATCGAAGTTAATTTGATTTTCATCGCTTAGCTTTTCAATATTAATAGTGTCTAATTCAGCAAGTAATCGCGTTTTATTTTTATATTCTTGTGCTAAAAATTCGGGCGATAAATTTGGTAATAAGTAACCTTCAACTCCCTCTAAGTTTCTATAAGGATTAGTACTTTGCCTATAATCGATAATGCTTTTCGCTACTTGGGTGAATTGTTTATTGGCATTTGGTGTTGTTATTTGGCATGCACTCAATGAGCACAAAACCGTGATGCCAAATAAATATTGGCGAAGTGGCTTAATTAAAAAATGATTCATTATAATGTAACTTAGCAGTGTTATTAATTTCACAAAGCTATCGCAGGCTAAATAAATAGCAAGTAAATGAGACCAACTTTAATTAATAAACCTTACTAAAAACAAGTGTATTAAAGTGAAAAACGACACTAACAGAGTTAATAATAAGCTTAATTGATGAGAAAAACAGCTATCAAGCTGCTAAAGTAAAATTTAAGTTCCCTAACACCTGTTTTTACTTTTAAATAACGCACATAACGATTACTGTAGTAAAAAATAATAAAAAGCTCGGACGCATAACCGCCTCATGGAATGAGATATTCGAATTTGCACTTATGCGTACTTAGTTGGTATTTAAAAAATGATGTTCCATGATTCCATGGCTATTGCACAAGAAAAAATGACCAAAGTGTGTGTTTTTTTAGAGCGTTATGCGCTCCCACCTACGCCGCTGAATTATCAAGTTATTTATGCTTATACCAGTCAAACTAATCTCAAGCTAAATAAAGCTTTAGACCGTGCTATTGCTGTTGAAGACAATATAGATAGCGTTTTAATTGAACAGCTACATTCTGAGTTTTTAAATACTGGGCACAAAGCGCAAGTTAACATGATTCAAAATGTTGATGGTGTTATAAACTCACTTTCTCAAAATTCTCAAGCTACTGAAAAGCAAATAATTCGCTTTGCGGGTCAAGTAAGCGAATGCGTACATTCGCTAGATGAGAACAACATAGAACAAAGCCGTCAAGCGCTTGAAGTACTTCATAATCAAACCGCCGAATTACTCAACCAACATAAGCAATTTAAGCAAGAACTAAGCAAAGTCAAACAACTACACGAAAAAACACAAAAGCACCTAACTCAACTTCGTAAACAGCATATTATTGATAGCCAAACAGGGCTTTATAAGCGCCATTATTTAACGCAACAAACCCAAGTGTGGACTAATCAACAAAAATCTATTTGCGCAATAGCGATTCAAATAGACAACCTTGACCACTTTACTAAAAATTATGGTGATATTATTGGTGAAGTCATTTTGAGTAAGGTAGCGAAGCAAGTGCAAAAATATGTTTTTCAAAGTGGCTTACCTGGTCGCACAGCTAAAGATCAATTTACTGTTTTGCTCGCAGACATCGACCCAGATACGGCCAATGTGATAGCCGAGAAAGTACGAAATGGGGTCGAAAAGCTACGCTTTGTTAGTTCAAAAACAGGTATCAAGCTACCAAGTATTGGCTTATCATTAGGAATTGCACAGCATCAACAAGAAGATGATTTTAATCAGTTAGCAAAAAAAGCATCTCATGCGGCTTTTAAAGCACGTTCATTAGGGCAAAGTAGTTACACTGCAGGGCAATAAATTACCTGATAAATCATATTCAAATTGCACCTACTGCGTACAATAAAGTACACTAACCTCTATTGTCACGATAGAGATTAATCATGAACGAAACCGAACAAAAGACCACGCATTTTGGTTATAAAACAGTAGCCGAGAACGACAAAGCTTCTATGGTTGCTGATGTATTTCACTCAGTAGCTGCAAAATACGATGTAATGAATGATTTAATGTCTTTTGGTGTGCATCGTTTATGGAAACGTCAAACTATTGCAAGCTCAGGTGTTCGTAAAGGCCATCATGTACTCGATTTAGCCGGCGGTACTGGCGACTTAACTGCAAAATTTAGTCAATTAGTTGGCGAAACGGGTCAAGTTGTTTTAGGTGATATAAACTCATCTATGCTTAAAGTTGGTCGTGAAAAACTACATAATCTTGGGTTAGTGGGCAATATAGACTACGTACAAATGAATGCAGAAATGCTGCCGTTCCCAGATAATAGCTTTGATGTGATCACTATTGCCTTTGGCTTACGTAACGTTACCGATAAAGACAAAGCATTACGCTCTATGTACCGCATTTTAAAGCCAGGTGGTCGTTTACTTGTTTTAGAGTTTTCAAAACCAGAGCATGACGTACTTAGTAAAGCTTACGATTTTTACTCATTTAATTTATTGCCTACAATGGGTAAGCTAGTTGCTAACGACAGTGAATCGTATAAGTATTTAGCTGAATCTATTCGTATGCATCCAGATCAAGACACGCTAAAAGCGATGATGGAAGATGCAGGCTTTGAGCAAACAACATACCAAAACCTCACAGGCGGAATTGTTGCGCTGCATCGTGGTTTTAAATATTAAGGCTAGCAGTTATGGCGCTTGAGAAAATAACAAAAAATAATAATGATGCAATGCCATCTGAATTTTTTATGTTACCTAGTTTTGTACTCTCGCTTATTGAGCGTGTACTAAATCAAGCACTTAGCCTTGACCCACAATTATCTCAAAAGCTAAGCGCAGTTAAACATCAGCGCTTAGTGGTTGAAGTAAGAGATTGGCAACAAAGCATCCAACTTGTTTATAGCGCTGAGCAATTACACTTATACAGTGCTCAAAATAATGAAAACGCAGATTGTATGATCAGCGCAGACATAGACACGCTTTTAGCGCTTAAAAACCCAGCTATGCTTACCCAGTTAATTCGCCAAGATAAGCTCGACTTACAAGGCGATTTAAATATTGCGCAAACTTATAGTAATGCGTTTTCAGGCATTGATATTGATTGGCCTGAACAGCTCTCTAGATACATTGGTGATACTCCCGCCCAGCAGTTATATCTGCACTTAAAAAAACTAAAACAAAAGAGCAGCAAAACCAACACTAAAATAAGTACAATGCTTACAAGTTTATGCCAAGATGAGCTCGCAATTACTATTCACCCATTAGAACTTGAGCAATTTAAACAAAAAAATAGAGAACTCAAAGGCCAAGTCGCTGCTGTTGAGCAGCGTATAAATACCCTGTTAAACTCTTTTTCACCTTCAAACACCCGCTAAGGATTTTTTGTGTCGACTGCACGTTTATATAACATCACCAAAACTTTACTTAGCTATGGGCTAGACGAGCTAATTCCAAAACATAAGATCCCTTGGTTTGGTAGAGTAGCTCGTGGCAGTTTGTTTTGGCTGCGTAATCAGCACAAAGAAAAACCTGCAGGGCTACGCTTACGTTTGGCACTACAAGAGCTTGGTCCTGTTTGGATTAAGTTTGGCCAAATGCTCTCAACTCGTCGTGACTTACTCCCTCATGATATCGCTTTAGAGCTTGCATTTTTACAAGATCAAGTTCAGCCATTTGAAGGCGAACTTGCACAAAAAATCATAGAAAAAGCGCTAGAAATTAACGATATAAGTGAATTGTTTAGTGAGTTTTCACAAACTCCACTGGCCTCTGCATCTATAGCGCAAGTACATACAGCAAAGCTTATTGATGAGCAAAGCATTGAACAAGATGTAGTCATTAAGGTTATTAGACCCAATATTTACGAGCAAATTAATGCCGATTTAGCGTTAATGGAAAAGCTCGCTAAGGTACTTGCAAAAGTCCATAACGAATCAAAACGTCTACGCCCCGTTGAAGTGGTTAAAGAATACAAAAAAACACTCCTAGACGAGCTCGATTTAATGCGAGAAGGTGCCAACGGCATTCAACTAAAACGCAATTTTGAAGGCTCTGATTCATTATATATCCCTGCAGTTTACAGTGATTATAGCCGTAGCAATGTGCTGGTAATGGAGCGTATTTACGGTATACCGGTGTCTGATACGAATGCATTACTGGCGCAAAACACTAATATGAAATTACTTGCTGAGCGCGGCGTAGAAGTGTTTTTTACGCAGGTGTTTAGAGACAGCTTTTTTCATGCCGACATGCACCCTGGTAATATATTCGTCTCTCGCGAGCATCCTGAAAATCCAATGTATATCGGTATTGATTGCGGTATAGTTGGTACGTTAAGCAAAGAAGATAAACGCTATTTAGCTGAAAACTTTATCGCCTTTTTTAATCGTGATTATCGCCAAGTTGCACAGCTACACGTTGATTCAGGTTGGGTACCACCAGATACTAGCATTGAAGAATTTGAATTTGCGATTCGCACAGTTTGCGAGCCTATATTTAATAAACCTTTGGCTGAAATTTCATTTGGTCACGTGCTCGTAAATCTATTTAATACTGCACGTCGTTTTAACATGCAAGTACAACCGCAATTAGTATTGCTACAAAAAACCTTATTATACGTTGAAGGATTAGGGCGTCAGCTTTACCCGCAACTCGACTTATGGAAAACAGCCAAACCCTTTTTAGAAGATTGGGTGAAGCAGCAAGTTGGACCGCTATCAGTACTGAAGCAAATGTATGCTAACTTGCCATTTTGGGCTGAAAAAATGCCTGAACTACCTGATCTAATTTACCAAAATTTAAAGCGTGCACCATACGCTCATCAACCTCAAGAACAAAAGGTATCTCATAAACCTTTAATATTGAGTTTATTTGGTAGTGCTACAATGATTATGGCAACACTTTGTTATTTACAGCACGATTTAGTAGCTGCAAGCATTGCAATAGCCTTATCCGCTATTAGCTTTATTGCAGCATGGCGCAACGCATAAACTGAGTGCTATTTGCGCTATTGGGCGTATAATTAGTATTTAAAATATACATTTAACCGTTTTATATATTGGAGAAAACCATGGGTTTTGGTGGTATTAGTATTTGGCAATTATTAATTGTTTTAGCAATCATAGTTTTACTTTTCGGCACAAAAAAGCTACGCGGTATGGGTGGTGATATTGGAGGCGCTGTTAAAGGCTTCAAAAAAGCAATGTCGGACGACACAGCGAGTGAGCAAGAAAAATCAGAGCAAATTCAACAATCAGAAAAAAGCACCGTTGACGACTCAACCAATACTGAAAAAAACAAAGATAGCAATAAGGTTTAATTAGTATGGGGATGTGGGAACTTGTTGTTGTTTTTATTGTTGGCTTAGTGGTGCTCGGCCCTGAGCGCTTACCTGTTGCTATTAGAACAGTGAGTAAATGGGTTAAAACCGCTAAATCACTTGCCAACTCGGTAAAAGCCGAAGTAAGTGAAGAACTGCGTATTCATGAACTTCACGAAAACCTTAAAAAAGCAGAACAACAAGAACTAAAAGACTTAAGCCCTGAGCTACAAAGTTCATTAACGGAGCTACAAAAAGCGGCTGAGTCAGTTACTCACAGCTACAAAAAAACACAACCTGATACATCAAATAGCCAACAACTTGATGAAAAAAAGTGAAATTTATCTCTCACTTTGTGGTCAACTTACTACATGGTATAAAAAATAATGGTTGAGGAAGTAAAATCGGGGTTTGTATCTCATTTAATTGAGTTACGTGATCGACTAATAAAAGCGCTATTGAGCATTTTATTATTTTTTATCGCGCTGTTTTATTTTAAAGATGATATTTACGAACTTATAGCTGCACCATTAGTGGTTCATTTACCTAATGGCGCGACCATGATAGCTATAAATGTGAGTGACCCTTTTATAGTCCCTATGATGCTTACTTTTTTTGTTGCGGCTTTATTATCTACTCCATGGATACTTCATCAAATTTGGGGGTTTATAGCTCCTGGCTTGTACCAAAATGAAAAAAAAATGCTAATACCTATACTAATCTCAAGCGTTGTCTTGTTTTATGGAGGTATCGCTTTTTGCTATTTTGCAGTGCTACCAATTATATTAGGTTTTTTTACAAGTACAGGTCCCGAAATGATGACTCTAGCACCCGATATCGCTAGCTATTTAGGATTCGTATTAAAACTATTTTTTGCATTCGGTGTCGCTTTCGAAATTCCAGTGGCAATTATGTTGCTATGCTGGAGTGGCGCAACAACAACAACAAGCTTAAAAGAAAAGCGCCCTTATATCGTGGTGGGTGTATTTGTAGTGGCAATGTTTTTAACACCGCCTGATGTTTTATCACAAACATTATTAGCATTTCCGATGCTTCTTTTGTTTGAACTAGGTTTAATTTTAGCAAAATTTTATACCGCCAAACCACAAAAAGAATCTGAGGAATAAAATGAAAAAACAACTACTCTCACTATTGGTTTTATTAAGTGCGCCTACTTTTGCTGCGCAAACTGAATTTAATACTCAGGCCCTGCAAGCATGTAGCTTTATTGAAAATGACTTTAACCGATTACTTTGCTATGACAATACAATTGCTGGTAAATCACTAACAAAGCCAACAATAACAAAAACGCTCACTCCACCAACGGCTAACAATGTGCCTCAAGTCGTAGCTGCAGCACCAATTCAAGCAAAGGCAAAAGCTGACAATTTTGGTTTAGAGCATAAAATAGAAGAGCAAGTAGAGAAAGAAACTGAAATAAAAGCCATGATTACATCAATTGATGAAGCTGCTTATGGCGAGTTAATTATTTCACTAGATAACGGCCAACAATGGCGCCAAATTGGCTCTGACAGCATGCGTTTAAAAGAAAATGATACAATTATAATTAGTCGCGGTGCATTCAGCTCTTTCTTACTGAAAAAAGACGGTAAAAACCGCTCTATTCGCGTTAAACGTACTAAGTAATGTCATATACGTTAATTGATGCTGGGGTTAACTTAACTAATCATCAATTTGATGACCAGCATCGTGATGTAATTACCCGCGCAAGCGAAGCCGGGGTTACAAATATGCTTATTATAGGTTGTGATATTGCAAGTAGTCAGCAATCACTTGAACTTGCGATAAAACATCTTCAATATTCTACGGCGGGTGTCCACCCGCATGATGCTAAATCGGCGACGAATGAATTAGAAGTACAATTAACTGCACTTGCAAACAATAAGCAAGTCATAGCGATTGGTGAATGCGGCCTTGATTATAACCGTGACTTTTCACCTCGCGATGTACAGCGTAGTGTTTTTAGACGCCACCTAGTGCTTGCCGAAAAATTAGATTTACCTGTTTACTTACATGAACGTGATGCAAGTGACGATATGTTGAGCATTCTAAAAGAGTTTAATATTCGCGGTGTGCTTCATTGCTTTACGGGTAACTCAGTAGCTCTTAAGCAATATTTAGATTTAGGTCTGTATATTGGTATAACAGGTTGGGTATGTGATGAAAGGCGTGGTAAAGATTTACAACAACTAGTGCCTAGTATTCCTCTAGATCGATTATTAATAGAAACTGACGCGCCATTTTTAATTCCACGAACAGTTAAGCCAAAACCTAAATCGCGTAAAAATGAACCTGCCCTGCTTCCTTATATCTGTCAAACGGTTGCACAACTTTATCAAATAGATGAAGAAGTTGTAGCCCGTAAAACTACAGAAAATTTTCACCGTGTTTTTGGTTTAGAAGATCGTTAATGGCCTATGCAAAGGCACTTTTAAGCCTATTGGTATTCCTTTGCACTTTTTGCTCTTTCGCAAACCCGGTAATAATAAAACACGATTTTAACTCTCAAAACATCAATAATCTGTATTACTCTTTTGAACCAACATCGCTATTAAGTGCACAACAAAGTGGCCATATACAGTGGCTAAAAAACACAGGAAAACCTCTTAATTTAGGACTAGAGCAGCGTTCTGTGTGGATAAAATTTAAAATAAAAAACACGCTTAGTTATAATACCGAACAACTGTTGTCACTAAACAACCCTCTGCTAAACGACGTTCAAGTATATCAGTTACATAACTCGCAATTAATTTCTCACACCCAAATTGGCGATGCATACCCCCTTGATAAACGTGCGATTAAGAGTGAATCTTTATTAGTTAAATTAATTAGCCCTGCAAATAGCGAAACCATTATTATTATGAGAGTGACGAATAGCTCCGGCTTGCGAGTCCCTTTAACGCTGTGGCAACCAGAAGCTTATTTGGCACATAAAGGTAAACTTAATTTACTCTATGGCTTATTGATTGGTTTTATATTTTCTTTAGGTGTGAGTTGCTTAGTTTTATATAGTTTTTCACGTAAACGTTATTTTGTTTATGCTGGTTTAATTACCCTCACATTAGGTAGTTTATTAGCCTACATTTGTGGCTTTGGCCTAAAATATATTCATCCTAATTTGCCAGCATTACAGCAAGTTATGATCCCTGTATTACTTATGCTTATTGCTTTAATGTTTTTGCCTTTACAAAAGCAAATTTGCCATCCAAAGCCCTCTTTTTTACTAACGGTTCAAAAAGTGGTAGTTAACGCATTAGGTATCTCGTTATTATTTATTTGGCTATTTCCAAACCATATAGTGACACTATTTTGCTTAACTACTATCCCAATCGTTTTAGGCTTTTATATTGCAACTACACTTATGTGCATACGTTTATCACCTTCTAAACCTAATAAAGCGCTACTGCTCGTATTAGTTTTTTTCTTGGTGGTGATGCTTTATTTTATTGTTGCAGTAATAGGGCTATACGCCTTTGACAGAAGTACATTAGCATTTGTATTTACATGCTTTTTTAGCTGCACATTTAGTCTATGCTACAGTGTAATGAAGTTATTTATTTTGCAACGTGATGAAGAAGTAATTGCTCAGCAAACCTTGATTGCTGAAAATGCGGCTCAAGATACGCTACTTAAAGAGCGCTTAAAGTTACAAGAAAAAACACGCCAAGAACTCGAATCACAAGTCGACGAACGCACCTTTGAATTACAAGTTACACTCAGAGAACTTGAAGAAAAAAACCGCTCACTTGAGTTACTCAATACCGAAGACGCTTTAACCGGAATAAAAAACAGACGCTTTTTTGATAAAAAGCTAATAATGGAGATTCGTCGGTCTCGCCGAGAACAAACACCGCTTAGTATTGTTATGCTTGATATAGACCGATTCAAAAGTATTAACGATACATACGGACACATAATTGGCGATCAAGTTATTAAAGCTGTATCTGACCTTATAAAAGATCATTTAAAGCGACCACTCGATGAAGTTGCTCGTTATGGCGGNGAGCAGCTATCTCAGCCAGTACAGTAACGGTTGCCAATAATGATATTCAATTTACAATTAGCGCTGGTGTATACACCAGCATTGCTGATGATGTTAGCAACCCTCAAATTTTTACTGAGTGCGCCGACAAAGCACTTTATTACGCAAAGCAACATGGCCGTAATCAAGTAATCACTTTTCCATTACCACAGTAGGAGCATATTAATATGGCCCAATCAGGATTAGACCTTTTCCCGTATACTCGCATGCGCAGAATGCGCCGCAGCGACTTTTCTCGCCGCTTAATGGCCGAAAACCAACTTAGCGTAAACGATTTAATTTACCCTGTATTTGTACTAGAAGGTAAAAATCGTCGCGAAGCAATTGAATCAATGCCTGGTATTGAACGTCTATCGATAGATTTACTATTACTTGAGGCAAAAGAACTTGTTGATCTTGGCGTACCTGCCGTTGCTATTTTTCCGGTAACCCCTGCGGACAAAAAATCACTATTTGCCGAAGAAGCATATAATGACGATGGCTTAGTGCAACGCACTGTTCGCGCTTTAAAAGAAGCCTTTCCTGAGTTGGGTGTAATTACTGATGGTGCACTTGATCCATTCACGACGCACGGTCAAGACGGCATTATTGATGACACAGGCTATGTAATAAACGACGTAACCACCGAAATTTTAGTTAAACAAGCACTCTCGCATGCAGAAGCGGGCGCTGATGTAATTGCCCCTTCGGACATGATGGATGGCCGTATTGCTGCAATTCGTGAAGCACTTGAAGCTGATGGGTTTGTGCATACCCGTATTATGGCCTACTCAGCTAAATACGCATCTAGCTACTATGGCCCATTTAGAGATGCAATAGGTTCTGCTGGAAACTTAAAAGGTGCCGATAAAAAAACCTACCAAATGGACCCTGCAAACTCTGATGAAGCAATACGTGAGGTCGCATTAGACTTACAAGAAGGCGCTGATATGGTCATGGTTAAGCCTGGCATGCCTTATTTAGATATTGTACGTCGTGTTAAAGACGAGTTTGGTGTACCTACTTTCGCATATCAGGTAAGTGGCGAGTATGCAATGCACAAAGCAGCTATTGATAACGGTTGGTTAAGTGAGGAAGCTACTATAATGGAGTCTTTACTTGCATTTAAGCGTGCAGGCGCCGATGGAATATTGACCTATTTTGCTAAGCAAGCCGCACAATACCTAGCTAAAAAGTAAGGTTTTTATAAAAAGGCGGTTAAATCGCCTTTTGTTTACATTCATTTACATTTTTGTATTATTTTCGTCATATTTATTCTCTAAACTGGTGTCCCATTTTGGGATTAATACACGGGAATAATAAAAAAATGTTTAAAACAAAAATAACACCACTCGCACTTGTTATAGCAAGTCTCAGTGCACCAGCATCCGCTGATCTAATCATTTCAGAATATATAGAGGGAAGCAGTAATAATAAAGCAATTGAGCTTTATAATAATGCACCTACCTCAATAGTACTTGATGGATACACATTAGGACTGTATTCAAACGGTAGCGATACTGTAGGAAATTCTATTGCTTTAACAGGTGAATTAGCTGCAAATACAACATACGTAATTGCCAACTCCGGCGCAATTGAAGACATACTAAGTATTTCCGATACTACTAGCACTGTTACATTTTACAACGGTGACGATGCTCTTGTGTTAACAAAAGATGGTATTGTAGTCGATAGCTTTGGTCAAGTGGGTGTAGATCCAGGGTCATTTTGGTCTGATGCCTCAGCACAAACGCAAAACAAAACACTCCGTAGAAAAGACAGTATTACAACAGGCCGCACTGATTCAACATCAGCGTTTAGCCCTAGCGATGAATGGGTTCAATTTGATATAGATACATTCGATGGATTAGGTTCTCATTCTGGTTCTGAAGGCAGTGCTCCTGAACCAATTCCAGAACCAGAACCACTTGAACCACTTGTTTGTGGCGCAGAAAAAGTACTAATTAACGCTATACAAGGCGATAGCTCTGCAAGCCCGCTTGTTAATACTTTAGTAGAGTTTGAGGGTATTGTAACCGCAGACTTCCAAGATGATGATCAATTAAAAGGCTTTTTCGTTAGCTCACTTGCTGCTGACATAGATGCAAATCCTCTCACCTCTGAAGGTGTATTTGTTTATTTTGCAGATATTGACGTAAACGTAGGCGACCATGTACGTGTACAAGGTACTGTAGAAGAATATTTTGATGCAACACAAATCGGCAGTGTTAGCCAAGTTGCCGTATGTGGCACTGGTTTAGCTGCAGCAGCTACAAAAATCACTTTACCTTTAGCTGATACAACTGATTTAGAAGCTTTTGAAGGTATGTTAGTTACATTAGAACAACCATTAGTAGTAACTAATAACTTTGGCCTTGGTCGATATGGTGAAGTTGAATTAGCAACAGAACGCTTGTATCAAGGTACCCAAGTTGCATTACCTGGAGATGCAGCTAATGCAGTTGAAACTGAAAATCTACTTAAAAAGATTTTACTAGATGATGGCTCTACAGTACAAAACTTAGACCCTACAGCCTACCCAACTCCGGGCTTATCAGCAGAAAATACATTACGTACTGGCGATACAGTTAATACGGTTACGGGGGCACTTGCTTATAGCTTTAGCCTTTACAGAATCCACCCAACTGTAGCACCTTCGTTTATTGCAACAAATGCACGTGAAAATGCGCCTGAACTTAATGCTGAAGCAGATTTACGTGTAGCTAGCTTTAACGTACTTAATTACTTTAATGGTGATGGCCAAGGCGGAGGGTTCCCGACAGCCCGAGGTGCAGATTCAGAAGCTGAATTTACTCGCCAAGAAGCTAAAATTGTAAGTGCCATTAGCGCTATCCAGGCCGATGTTGTTGGTTTAATGGAAATTGAAAATGATGGTTTTGGCGAATTTAGTGCAATTGCAAGCTTAGTAGATGCATTAAATGACGCTGATAGTGCTAACAACTATGCATTTGTTGATTTTAACGTAGATCAAATTGGTACCGATGCAATTACTACCGCACTTATCTATCGTGCTAACAAAGTAGAAGAAATAGGTACTGCTGCTATTACGACTGAGGCTCCATTTGATTTTAGTAACCGTGCTCCAATTGCACAAAGCTTTAAATCATTAGAAACTGATGAAGTATTTACTGTTGCTGTGTCACACCTTAAATCTAAAAGCTGTGGTAGTGCTTCTGGAAACAATGCAGATTCAGGTGATGGACAAGGCTGTTGGAATGAAATACGCACAGAAGGTGCTAATGCATTCGCAAATTGGCTTGATAGCAAACCAACCGGTGTTGACGACGAAGATACTATTTTAGTCGGCGATATGAATGCTTACGCAATGGAAGATCCTATACGTGCATTTGCTGATAAAGGCTACAAAAATGTAGTTGCAGAAATTGATGGTGATACGCTTGGTTATTCTTACAGTTTTTCTGGTCGCGCAGGTAGTTTAGATCATGCAGTAGCTACCCAATCACTACTTAGCAAAATTGTCGCAGCAACAGATTGGCACATCAACGCAGATGAACCTATTTCTCTTGATTACAATGTAGAGTTTAAAAGCGAAGGTCAACAATCTAGTTTGTATTCTGAAAGTGCATACCGCGCATCAGATCACGACCCTGTAATTATTGATATTAAATCTGAAATCACTTTAACACCTGAAGAACAAACGCCAGTTATTAAAGCTGATCAAGTTTTTGCAGTCGATGAAAACAGCGCAATTGGAACAATTATCGGCACACTCGATTTTAGTGATCCAAATGCCGATGAATCACCAGTTGTTAAATTTATTACATCTGATAATGACAGCGTTTCTATTAACAATCAGGGGCAGCTAATTGTTGCTGGAGAGATTGATTACGAATTTGAAAATCGTATTACTTTAACAGTGCAAGCTCAGGATAGCGTGGGTAACTTATCTAACGTTGAAAAAGTAGCCGTGAAAGTAAATAACTTACGCTCAGATGATGATAATGATGCAGGTTCATTATTATGGTTATCACTTCTTTTAGCACCACTATCAATAGTGCGTCGATTTAAAAAGAAATAACTAAGTTAAATCTAAACATTTGAAAGCCGCTCTTGCGGCTTTTTTATTTTATACAAATGTAATTCAGACAAGCTTCATTAAACCCCCCGTAATATGTTCAGACGATCTGTGAATCTTCTAGTAATTAATCAGTAACAACTACATACATTTGAGTGAATTTTACACAACAAAACCTCAGTGAATTATGTATATAAATATTACCTATTGAAAAATATGAACTTTTATTAAGGTTTAAATTTTGCTCTAAGTTATTTAGAAGATACTTACAAAATAAAATCAATATTTACCCTAAACGTAAAAATAAGTCGTGTTTTTATAAAGGAATGAGAATGAAACAACTAACCCAAAATCTGCCTAAATGGCAAAAGAAGTCAGCACCACTACTGGGTCTACTTATTATTTTTTCGACTTGGGGCAATAGCAACCAAGCGATTGCTGCAACCGTTGATGTAGCAATCCCACAAAGTAGCTTATTTGACGTAATTAGCGCCCGCGCTAAAAAGTTAGCAAGCGAAGAATACGTGGCGCCTAAAAACATTGAGCTTGAAGCACTTAACAATATTGATTATCAAGATTACCGTTCAATTCGATTTAAAAAAGACAAAGCAGTATGGAAAGATGAAGGCCTGTACGAGCTGCAATTATTCCATCCTGGTTTTTTATATAAAACACCTGTGACAATAAATACCGTTGATAGCGACTCTAAACGCAGTCGCTTACCTTTCAGTACCGACTTTTACCAATACGATGGCACTGCTGCACCACTACAAGAAGAAATAGCTAAAAGTGTTGCGGATACTCAACTAGGCCATGCTGGATTTCGCTTACATTACCCGTTAAATACTAACGAGTATAAAGACGAAGTAATGGTATTTCAGGGAGCATCGTATTTTAGAGTCGTTGGCCCTCAGCAAGTTTATGGATTATCAGCTAGAGGCCTTGCCATTGATACAGCAGAAAATTCGGGTGAAGAATTTCCAATGTTCAAAGAATTCTGGTTAGTTAAACCAAAGGCCGACCAAACCCAAATCACCATTTTTGCATTATTAGATAGCCCATCTATATCGGGTGCATACAAGTTTAGTGTTGACCCTACAACTAATATGCTAGTTGATGTTGATATGCAGATATTTGCGCGTAAAGATATTAAAAAGCTAGGTGTAGCTCCACTAACGAGTATGTTTTACCACGGTGAAAACAGTACCAAATTTTTTGATGACTATCGCCCTGAAGTTCATGACTCAGATGGCCTATTAACTCAATCAGCTGATGATAAATGGGTATGGCGCCCTCTTAACAACCCTTCACAGCTAAGTGTAACTTCGTTTTCATATAATAATCCAAAAGGTTTTGGGTTAGCTCAACGAGACCGAGACTTTAATAACTACCTGGACACAGAAGCACATTACCACAACCGCCCTAGCCTATGGATCGAACCACAAGGTGAATGGGGAAGTGGCCGTGTAGAACTTGTAGAAATACCTACTGATACAGAAACTAACGACAATATCGTAAGTTACTGGGTACCAGAAAAGCCAATGAAAGCCGGTGATTCATTAAAGCTAAGCTACAAAATGACGACCTTTAATGCAGTTTTAACTCAGCACGAGAAAGCGAGAGTACTGCGCACAAGGATCGGTAGCGCCGCTTTACCAGGTGAAGACAATCCACCACCAAAAAGCCATCGCCAATTTACTGTTGATTTTACTGGGTCAGAAATAAATCAACTCTCTGAACAGTTAAAGCTAGATGCCGACATTCAACTTACAACAGGCGAAGTAACCGACGTGAATGTACAAAAACTGCCTGATTCACGAGGATGGCGTGTAGCCTTTAAAATTGCACCACAGGACGATCAACCCGTTGATATGCGTTTATCGTTAAAACTACGTGATAAAGAAATTAGCGAGGTATGGAGTTATGTTTGGTACCCAAATGACATCAAGTAATAAAGGTAAGGGCACTCCAATGCCATTCAAAACATTAAGAGTTTGGCTATTTGCTATTGCAGCGCTTGGCACATCTGGCTACGGCATATCTATTATGTTTGAGATTTTAAGCTCAAACGGTATGACATTACTTGAGTATGCTCTTTTAGTATTATTCTCAATCACTTTTGCCTGGATTGTAACGGCATTTTGTAGTGGAACAATCGGCTTTGTATTACAGCTATTACGAATTGACCCACTTACGCTAAAGCGTATTAAACCAATTGAGTTCAATAGTGAGGCAATTAACGCCCAAAAAACCGCCGTTGTAATGCCTATTTACAACGAAGACACCCACCGTGTTATCGCGGGCTTTGAAGTTAGTCTGCAATCGTTAAAAGAAACAGGTCAACTTGCAAACTTCGATTTTTATCTATTAAGCGACACGCAAGACCCAGAAATAGCTAAAAACGAGCTAAGTGCATGGCATGCATTGTGTGAACGTTTAGGTGATACGACTAAAAACGTTTTTTATCGTCGTCGCGAAGATAACAAACACCGTAAGGTAGGTAACCTAACCGACTTTTGTGAGCGCTGGGGCAGCCAGTACGACCATATGATTGTGCTTGATGCAGATAGCGTAATGACCGGAAAATGTATGCTAGAGCTTACTACAAGTATGCTCAACAACCCACAAGCAGGCCTGATCCAAACTATTCCGATCCCTGTTCGTCAAGATACCTTTTTTGGCCGTTTTTTACAGTTTGCGTCAGTGCTATATAGCCCAATGCTCGCTACTGGCTCTGCTTTTTGGCAAACTGATAAAGCCAACTACTGGGGTCATAATGCAATCATTAGAGTTGAAGCATTTATAACGTGCTGTGGCTTGCCAACACTAAAAGGTAATGCACCTTTTGGCGGCGAAATTTTAAGTCATGACTTTGTAGAAGCTTCACTACTTCACAGTGCTGGTTGGGATGTATTGTTGCTATCAGATATTGAAGGCAGCTATGAAGAAGTACCAAGTAACATTCTAGACTACGCTGTACGCGATAGACGCTGGGTGCAAGGTAATATTCAGCACTTAGGTTTATTGTCATCATCAAAATTAAAATTAATGAGTAAGCTGCACTTTTTACTTGGTGCGACAGCCTATATTTCATCACTAATTTGGCTCTCAATGCTAGCGCTAAGTACTATTGATGCAGTAACGCGCGCATTAAATAGTGATGTGTACTTTAACCGTGTTTATCAATTATTCCCTACATGGCAAATAGCTAAAACCGATCTGATTGATTCACTCTTGTATTTAACTATTGTTATTTTATTAATGCCTAAACTAATGGGCATAATAGTAACCTTAATACATAGAAGCAAACGCTTTGGTGGTTCAATTAAGCTCATACTAGGTTCAATCATTGAAACCGTATTTGCTATTATTGTTGCCCCATTAATGATGGTATTTCATGCTTACTTTGTACTTTGTGTGTTTTTAGGTAAAAAAGTGAAGTGGGATGCACAACCACGCGAAGGTCGTATGGTTCCGTGGAAAGAGGCGTTTGGTTATACGTTATTCTCAACTATTGTGGCTATTGCATGGGGTTGTACGGCTTACTACTTCACGCCAGTATTCTTTTGGTGGTTATCACCTATATTGCTGGGCTTAGTATTAGGCGCTCCGATTATCCGTTATACCAGTAGCATTAAACTCGGTGTACAACTAAGAAAATTAGGTATATTTATTTGCCCTAGTGAAGTTGATAACGACTCAACTCTAGAAGCACTTAAAATACATCTAAAAGAAATTTCGGTACCAAAGGAAGGTGCTTATCCACAAACAATACCGGCACTACCACAAGAGCAGTTGGTAACAATGCCTATCCAGTCTTTTAAGAAGCCACGCAGGCTAAAGATGAAAGCGCTAAAAGCTAAGGCTATAAAAAAGTTTAATTAGCGCGTTATAAAATACAAAAACAAAAAAGGAGCGATTAATCGCTCCTTTTTGCTATCTAAATTAAAGATCAAGCATTGCATTTATCGCTAATATTTTCAATTTTGTTAGCTAACTTATTGCAGTACATTTTACAAATAGCTGATTGCGTTTCATCATCAAGTTGCCAGTTATAAAAATGGAACGTTTTACCATTATCTAACTCCACCTTAAAAATGGTGAAAAGAAAAAACGAACTAAATGATACGCAACTAATTTCCTCGCTATTGATATAACGCTTTGTGCATAAACGCGTATAACAAATGCCTGCTTTATAACAATGTAAAAAACGAAGATGAGGAATATTAAAAGTAGTAATAATCAGTAGAGCTGGCATTACAGTGAGAAAAACAATTTTTAGGTTCACAGAAAATATAATATGAATTAAAAATATTAAGCTGAATGCTAAAACGCATTTTGTAAATTGTAGCCACCAGTTTGGTGCTAATTTAATAGATTTCATGATCGTTACGTCTTATATAGAATTAATAGCAAACGTCTCTGCTGCGGAGACTTCCTTATCTGACTTTAGAGCTCTAGTCTAAAAGTGCTAGTATTCTACATTACGTATTTAGATGCATCAATAGAAGTTCTTAAAATTCATGCAGTTACATTTAACTTACAATTAACCTCTTATAAACCAACCAATTAAGTAATTGAGGCAAATAAATTGCTCTCTAGTACCTTTTTATTAATTAGTAACATAGGACTAATTAATAATAAAAAGTAGTTATAAACAACTAAAAAAATAAAACCAAATTATAGGCAATAAAAAACCCGCAACATGTGCGGGTTTTTTTAAGAGTTAAAGAGCTAATTACTTAGCAGCTTTTTTCTCTTTTTCTGCAGCGATTACTGTATCAGCAACGTTTTGCGGACATGCAGCGTAGTGTGAGAACTCCATAGAGAACTGACCACGACCAGATGTCATTGTACGTAGTGTACCGATGTAACCGAACATTTCTGATAACGGTACGTCAGCTTTAATACGGCTGCCTGTTAAACCAGCTTCTTGGTCTTTCATCATACCACGACGACGGTTAAGGTCACCGATTACGTCACCAACGTGATCTTCTGGAGTGAACACGTCAACATTCATGATTGGCTCAAGAAGTTGTGCGCCCGCTTTAGGGATCGATTGACGGAAAGCGCCTTTAGCAGCGATTTCGAACGCGATTGCAGATGAATCCACGGCATGGAAACCACCGTCGAAAAGTTCAATTTCAACGTCAAGTACAGGGAAGCCAGCTAGAACACCAGTACCCATCATTGACTTGAAGCCTTTCTCAACTGCAGGCCAGAATTCTTTAGGTACGTTACCACCAACAACTGATGATTTAAACGTGAAACCTGAAGCAACTTCGCCTGGCTTGATGCGGTAGTCGATTTTACCGAACTGACCAGAACCACCAGATTGTTTCTTATGCGTGTAGCTATCTTCAATTTCTTTAGTGATAGTTTCACGGTAAGCAACTTGTGGTTGACCAACAATAAGGTCTACGCCGTAAGTACGCTTAAGAATATCTACTTTGATATCTAAGTGAAGCTCACCCATACCTTTAAGGATAGTCTCGCCTGAATCTTCATCAGTTTCAACTTGGAAAGATGGATCTTCTGCAACCATTTTACCGATAGCAACACCCATTTTCTCATTACCGCCTTTATCCTTAGGCTGTACAGCAATCGAGATTACTGGAGTTGGGAATACCATTGGCTCAAGTGTTACTGGGTGCTTAGGATCACATAGAGTGTGACCAGTTTGCACGTTTTTCATACCTACGATAGCAATGATGTCACCAGCTTGTGCGCTAGTTAATTCGTTACGGTCATCTGCTTGCATCTCAACCATACGGCCAACACGCTCAGTTTTACCAGTAAACGAGTTAAGGATAGTGTCACCCTTGTTTAGTTTACCTGAGTAAATACGTACGAATGTTAATGCACCAAAACGGTCATCCATTATTTTGAATGCTAACGCTTTGAAAGGTTCGTCAGTAGATACTACTGCGAACTCGCCATTTTCGTTACCTTCTTCATCCATAAGAGGTTGAGGATCAACTTCTGTAGGACATGGTAAGTAATCAACAACAGCGTCAAGAATAAGCTGCATACCTTTGTTCTTAAACGCAGAACCACAGTATGTTGGGAAGAAAGCAAGGTCACGAGTACCTTTACGGATACAACGTTTGATGTCTTCTAAAGAAGGTGCTTCACCTTCCATGTAAGCTTCAAGTAGTGCATCGTCTTGCTCAAGGGCAGTTTCAACAAGCATTTCATAATACTCGTCAGTTTTATCTACCATGTCTGCAGGAATGTCTGTGATTTCGTAGTTTTCAGGAAGACCAGTGTCATCCCAAACGTATGCTTTTTTAGTTAAAACATCTACAACACCAACAAACTCATCTTCAATACCAATTGGTAAAGTCATGATTAGTGGAGTTGCGCCAAGTACTTTACGTACTTGCTCAGTTACACGGTAAAAATCAGCACCCATACGGTCTAATTTATTTACGAAGATAATACGTGCAACTTCTGAATCATTAGCATAACGCCAGTTAGTTTCTGATTGTGGTTCAACACCACCAGAACCACAGAACACACCGATGCCGCCATCTAGTACTTTAAGTGAACGGTAAACTTCAACTGTGAAGTCAACGTGTCCAGGAGTATCGATAACGTTAAAACGGTGATCTTTCCAGAAACAGCTTACAGCCGCAGACTGAATAGTAATACCGCGCTCAGCTTCTTGTTCCATGAAGTCAGTAGTAGATTCACCATCATGAACCTCACCAGTTTTATGGATTTGACCAGTAAGCTTTAGGATACGCTCAGTAGTCGTGGTCTTACCCGCATCAACGTGCGCGAAAATACCAATGTTTCTGTACTTCGATAAATCTGCCATTAATTTTGCTCTTAATAAAGTCGATAAATTATTCCGCAGGAGTATAACATCACTTAAAGCGAACATCACCATACAAGCCGCTTAAAATGCAATCAATTCAACATATTTTTTTTATCGTCAGAATCTATTAAATATCAAACATAACAAAAAAAACGTAAGGTGTTGAAATAAATAGAATTTAATATTTAAGCCTTAGGTACAAAAAGTTACTTCGCTATTTTATAGCAACGTTCAGGGCGGCCAATACTGCCATAACTTTGATCCGCTGTTAACTTACCTGATTCAAGCAAATACTCCAAGTAACGGCGTGCTGTAGAGCGACTAACACCAACCAAATCGCCCATTTGCTGAGCGGTAAATGCGGTGGTTGCGTGCTCTACAAAAGCATCATGTATTTTTTTTAGGGTAAGTTGATCGACCCCTTTTGGTAAACGAACAAACGTGTTGGTTTGCTGCTTTGAACCAAATAACGTATCAACCATTGACTGCGTTACTTCATTTGCATCAGAAAAACATTGCTGACGTGATTCAAAACGTGCAAGTGCTTGATCAAGTCGGTTTAACATTAATGGTTTTACTAAAAAGTCGCATGCACCTAACTGCATTGCTTTTTCAAGGGTTTCGACCTCTTTTGCAGCAGTGAGCAGCATAACTTCACTTTTAATCGTTCGACGTCGTAAGTCGGTCAATAAATCAAGTCCGTTACCATCAGGTAAATGTATATCGAGTAAAATCAAATCGGGTTCAATTGCATGCAGTAAGGCTGTTGCCGTGCTTAAATTACCTGCAATGCCCACTACCTGATACTGTGCTTGCCTTAAACTTTGCTTTGGCGTTTGACTACCTGCGACACCATTTGGTAATAACAAGTACTGCGCTAATAGCTGTGCTACCTCTACTTCGTCTTCAATTATTACTACTGAATACGTCATGTTTAATGCTCTTATTATTTTGGAATGTAAACACTTAGTCTTGCACCTAGTAGGTCTGACTCACCAATTTCTAACGTGCCACCGCATGAGTCTAAATTTGTTTTTACTAAATATAAACCAATACCATGCTCTGCTCCTGATTTAGAGCTGTACTGAGGGGTAAAAATAACATCATGGTCAGAACCTAACCCAAAGCCTGTATCTTCTACATCAAATAAGAGAGTTTGGCTGGTTTCATCAACGGTTACCCGTACTTTTGCAGAGCGAGAGTTCGATGACCTAATAGCAGCCTCAATCGCATTATCTATAAGGTTACCTAAAATAGATACAACTCGCTCGAGCATATCTTTACGTGCAATAACACCAAGTAGGCTGTCGGGGTTAAGCTCAAGCGCAACATTTAATTCTCTTGCTTTATGATATTTACCCACCAACAAACCAGCAAGCACAGGGTCTTGTATGCGCTCTAACAAGTTATGAATTTGTGCCTGAGAGCCCTGGCTTTCTTGCCCTATTATTTCTATAGCTTGTTCGTTTTTGCCCATTTGCACTAACGCACCAATTAAGTTGAGCTTATTAGAATAGTCATGAGTTTGTACCCTTAAAAGCTCTGCAAAAGCCTGAACTTTAGTAAGTTGTTGGCTTAAATACTCAAGTTCATCAGAGGGGCGCATACTCAGTAAAATACCATCCGCCTGCCCTTGCACTTGCAAAGAAAATCTCGATAAAATAAGGCGTTTATCGGCGGCAAATAATTCAAAACCCACTATTTTACGCCGCTGATTACGCAATAAAAATTCTGCATGTTCAGGTAATAAATCGTTTAAGGTGAGGTTCTGATTAATAATTGAAGTTGGTTTATCTAATATTTCGCAGGCGCGTTGATTGAGTTTTCGTACTTTTCCGTCCGGGTCGAGTGCAATAATACCGCTGCGTACCGTATTTAAAATTGCATCTTGTTCTGAAAACAAACGTGCAATTTCATCTGGCTGCAGGCCAAAAATAGCATTTCTGACACGCTGTCCAATATAAATAGCCGCCAGTATACTTAAACCTACAAGTATTAAGCCCCATATTAAAATTTCACTACTGCGAGAGAGAATAAGCGGATCGATTGATTGTACTAAAAAACCAACCGATACAACGCCTACTATTTCATTATTACCTGCGTACACCGGCACTTTGCCACGAATTGATTCACCTAAGCTACCATGGGCCACCGAAATATAGCGTTCTCCTTTTAATGCAGCTTGGCTATCGCCTCCGACCATTTTTTTGCCAATTTTATCTTCATCTGGATGCACAATACGAAGCGCATTTTCATCGCCAACAACAATAAAATCAGCACCTACAAGCTGTCGTAAATCTTCAATTTGCATGTTAATAGCGGTTAAGTCACTAGGTATTTTCAGTGCATTAATTACATCAGCACGTGTGGCAATACTGCTTGCCACAGCTAATGCTTTATCACCAATATGGTTATGTAAGCTTTGCGCTGTAAGTTGATACACCAACGCGCCAAATAATAAAGCCTGCAATACACACAATCCTGTTACCCAAATAATTAATCGTGTTTCTAATCGCTTAGGTTTTGTGACCATGTTTTGCAATGGATTTAGCTTGTTGGTGTTTTTCATTTCATTCTCAATTATGCATTTGCTTTGTCTGCACGGCGTTGCATTAAATAATCTTTTAACGGAAACAACAGCACTAAAATTGAAATTATAAATATGCTCAATGTTAGCGGACGATCCCATAAAAAGCTTAATGAGCCATCAGAAATCATCATTGAACGACGGAAGTTTCGCTCAATCATATCCCCTAATATAAAACCTAATAATAATGGTGCCATAGGAAACGACAGTAATCGCAATACTAGCGCAACCACCGCAAATCCTACCATCATAAATAAGTCGAAGGTATTGAAGGACACTAAGTAAACGCCAATTAAGCTAAAGAACAATATCATCACGGTGAGTACCGACTTAGGCATTGCTAATACTTTTGCAAAGTAAGGAATCAGCGGCAAATTTAAAATAAGCAGCACAATATTACCAAAGTACATACTTACAATAACCGCCCAAAATACACTTGGGTTTTCTTGCATAAGCATTGGACCTGGTTGAATGCCGTAAGCAATCAAAGCACCTAGCATAATTGCCGTAGTACCTGAGCCCGGAATACCAAGCGTTAACAGTGGAACAAACGATCCTGTACACGCCGCATTATTTGCCGACTCTGGTGCAGCTAAACCACGTAATGAGCCTTTACCAAACTTTTCTTTTAAACCTTTTGGCGCTAAATTTCGCTCTGTTGCATAAGCCATAAAGCTCGCAATAGTTGCACCAGCACCCGGTAACACTCCTACTATAAAACCTAAAATAGACGAGCGACCAATCACTGGTGCTATCTCTTTAATCTCGGCTTTGCTTAACTTGGTTGAACCTATTTGCGGTGTGTCTGAGTCATTAATGTTTTTAGCATCTTTTTTCTCTGGTTTTACAACATTTACAAGCGCCTCGGCTAATGCAAATGTTGCCATAGCAACCAGTAAAAAGCTTATTCCATCGAGTAAATCAGGTTGCCCGAAGGTAAATCGGTCAGTCCCTGATGATGGATCAATTCCAACCGTTGCTAGCATCAAGCCAAACACAGTCATCATCATTGCTTTTAAAAATTGCCCTTTATTTGAAAATGCTGCAATAGCTGTTAAGCCTAAAAACATCAACACAACATAATCAGGGGATTGAAAACTCAATGACACTTTTGCTAATAAAGGTGCAGCTACCATTAATAATATGGCGCCAATCGTTCCGCCTATAAAGGAGGAATAAGCAGCAATTGCCAATGCTTTACCTGCGTGCCCTTGTTTAGCAAGCGGGTAGCCATCAAAGGAGGAAGCTACCGTACCCGCCACGCCAGGCGCATTAATTAAAATAGATGACGTAGAGCCACCAAAAATAGCGCCGTAATAAACACCCGCCATTAAAATCATGCCCGAATCGGCGCCAATGCTGTAAGTAATTGGGATCATCAAGGCAATTGCGGTAATTGGCCCCAATCCTGGTAACATACCTATAAAAGTACCTACCAAGCAGCCAGCTATAACGTACATTAAATTATTAAAGTCGAGCACGGTCGACAAACCAAGCATAATTCCATCAAACATAACTTAACTCCACAAATCGCCCGGAACCAAGTAAATACCTAATACTTGAGTCATCAAAAACCAAAAAACCACCGCAACCGGTATCGATGCAAATAGCAAAATTCCCTTACGTCTTTCGCCCATCACAAAAAAGCCCGCAAGCAAAAACGCACTAGTAGAAATTAAAAAACCAATTGGCTCCAGTGCCGCGCTATAAATTATCATTAATATTAATAAACCAAAGGTGCGCAGTACGTGTGACTTTTCAAGAACATCATCAGTATTAGTTTTCTCTCTTGGTTTAAGCAATGTTGAACCAATAGAAAGTAAGCACACCACAATACCAAACCCGGCATATACTTTAGGAAGTGTCGCTGAGGTAACCGTTTCGTATTCTTCAAACGGTAGTAGCGGAATTTGCCATGCAACCACAGCGTATAAAGTAAATAGCGCCAAGAATAAACTTGGCCCTATTAATTCTCGATTCGTCATTTTAAAACCTCGATTACGGCAATGTGCGGATAAAGCCAAGCTCTTCCATTACAGCTCTAAGCTGCACTTCTTGCGCTTCTAGTGACTTAATAAACTCATCTTTTTCTTGAAAAAGATTTAGCCAACCGTTACGAGCTCGTACAGCTTCCCACTCAGGTGTACTTTGCAACTCACGTAGTTTTTTTGTGTACTGTGCTAACTTTTCAGCGGGTAAATTAGGCGCAGCAAAAAGACCACGCCAATTAACAAATTCCATATCGTAACCTAGTGACTTAAGTGTGGGTATTTTTGGGTAATCAGGTAAGGGCTCACCCGATGTAACCGCTAAAATACGTGCTTGACCACCGTTAGCTACTTCAAGCGCTTCACTTAAGCCAGTAGAAAGTAAATTCACTTCGCCTGAAAGCAACCCAGCCTTAGCTTTACCGCCTGCATCGTAAGGAATATAACGTAGGCGTCGACCATCTATACCCGCAGCTTTAACTGCTTGAGCCGCCACTAAGTGATCCATACTGCCGCGAGCAGAACCGCCCGCTACTTTTACCGAACTTGGATCTTCTTTTATTGATTTAATAACATCCTCCCAAGTTTTAAATGGAGAATCGTTACGCACTACAAACGCGCCATAATCTGCAATCATACTGGCTACAGGTGTTAAATCGCGATAGCTATAAGGAATTCGGCCACTTAACGCGCGCAATACGATAGGCGTTGAGTTAACCATTAAAATATCGCCCTTTTTAGTGCCCGACTCAATTAAATACGCAATAGCACGACCGCCTCCACCACCAGACATATTTTGAAAAGATGCATTATTTTCAATGCCCGACTTAACTAACCCTTCGCCTATACCACGGGCTGTTGTATCCCAACCACCACCAGGTCCGCCAGGGATTAAAAAGTGAGTGTCGGCCATTGCCATTGGGCTACTAAGTACTAACGATGCTGCAAATATGGTCGTTTGTAATGATTTAAATAATTTCATTGTGTGTCCCTTTAAAATAAATACTGCATACGTGCACTAAAGCCCATACCAGAGTCTTCGTCGCCAACCAGCGCAGTAGTACCGGCACCTTCTACATCGCTGTAAATTAGATTACCCATAAACTTAATATCACTACTTACGTAATAAGATGTACCTAATGTATAAGTTGTCGCTTTTGTGCCTTGTAAGCTACTTGTAGCATCTACTTCTGAAACACGTGCCACCAACTCCCATGCATCTTTAATATTTTTAGGTTGTACAAATAATGCAGAGCTCGCTTTGTATTGGCGCTGTTCTCCACCTAAAAAGTAACTTGCCGATACATGAAAACCATCAAAGCGCTCGCCATCTAAAAAATCAGCACTATTAGCGGCATCAAGTGAGCGGCTTGCATATTCAGCCTCAAGTGTTAAAGAATCCGCCTGATAAGCAAACTCAAGACCGGTTTGCGATAAACTATCAAGTGGGCTTGTTACACCACCAGCAGCATAATCAACAAGGCGAGTATTAGTCTCGCGCACTTCACCACGCGCAAAACGTGCGCCTAATTCATTGCCACCCATATCGCGATATGAATGCCACACGCCTAAATGAATTACATCGCCAGGTGATGCACTCGACCATGTAGCACGCCCAGTAATAGCAAGAGTAAGCTTGTCGTTTTCATCGCTACCTGTTGCACCAAGTGCATCATTTTTATAAACGCCTATCGCGTAACGAAAGCCTGAGTCTTTAAAATATTGATAGGCAGAAGCGCCCCAACGAAAAAATGGGGAGAAAGTATTGGCAAGCGAACTACGCTCAATTGTATTAATGTGCTTTGAACTGGTTAATGCATTTAGCGATATATCTTCGCGAATTTTACCTGCTTTAACTTTAAGTCCGTTATCAAACGCATAACGAACACGCGCCATCACTATTTCAGCAGTGCCTTCGGCAAACTCGAGTAACAACTTGTGATCCCAATTTCCGTGCTCACTTTCAACGTAAGTACGAATACGACGAGGGAAAAAATTGCTCCCGCCAGAGCCCTCGTTATCAGCATTGTAAGCACCATCAAAATAGTTGTAGTCGAGCTGAACCCGTCCACCAAACTCTAAATTAAAACCACTGGTTGTTTTTAATGCACTTACTTCTTTTTGTAACGCATCTAATTGCTCTTGTAGTTTTTGCGTATCGTTATCGGCTAAAACGGATGTACTTGCTAATGCAGCAGCAACTGCCAAAGCGAGTTGTGTGTTACTTGCTTTCATTATTTTCTCCACGCTTGTGTATGTATTTATTGTCAGGTAGATAAGCGACGACAAACTGCTATCTAACTCGCAGCTTATTGTTAACGTGAAATTAACTAAATATTTAGAAGGTAAGGTGCATTGATGATCGTTATGTGCTTTTTGCTCATAAAGCTCATGAACAAAAAGAGCAAAAACAGTTACTGTTATATTTTGATTTATAAACACTTTTAAAGGTTTGAATGATTACCGTACGAATAAATAGATAGGATTTTTGCAGCTCTAACAAAGCCCACAATAAAGTAGGCTTAGCTAATTATGATTTAGCAATACAACTAAAAAATTATTTTAGGAACATTTGAGGGGGGTTAAGCGTTTCGCACTTACCATAGCAGTTTATTTATATACTATTAATTAACTGCTCAACAATGAATTTGTTAACATCTCATTGTCAAAAAAGCCTAAATTTGGTACATTATTCCTTCAATAGTATTTATAAAAACAACTATAAGACCCTACAATGAAATGGAACTTCCTTCGACTCAGCTCTTGGCTAATTGCACTTACCTTATTAATTTTCTCTCATAGTATTTTTGCGCAGCAATATAAAATAGATAAACCAGCTAATTGGGTTAATACACATATTATTGAGCAACCCAAGCATTCCGACATAACCAAGGTACGTGACGGCACACTTTATTTGTTACTCGATAACCAATCCTATATACCGAGCAGACAAAAACAGCAACGCTATACGCGTTTGGTTATGAAAGCTTTAAATCAAAGTGGTGTTGATTATATAAGCCAGCTTAATCTTGATTTTGATCCAAGTTATGAGTCGCTAACACTAAACAGCTTAACGATTATTAGAAATAATGAGCGTATTGATAAGCTTGGCAGCGCGAGAATGACGGTTATACAAGGGGAATCTGAATTAGCTGCTCGTATTTATAATGGTAGCTTATCACTCAATATTATTATTGATGATATGCGCAGTGGCGACATACTCGATTACAGCTACACAGTGACAGGTAGCAACCCTATATATGCTAATAAATTTAGTACAAGGCGCACGCTTAACTGGTCGGTACCTGTAGTGCAACAAAATATGCGTGTACTTTGGGGTAAACAAACGCCTTTACATATCAATACAATAAACGGCACAGCAGATATTCAAGAAACGCTTAACAAATATGGCAAAGATTATTCTATAACTCTTTTTGAAGAACCTTTACTGGAGCAAAATTCTCAAACCCCAACGTGGTACGACCCGTATACACAAGTTTACTTTTCTGAGTTTGACGGTTGGGGTCAGGTAGTTAACTGGGCATATCCGCTTTATCAATCAGCCATAGAAACCCCAAACAGCATTTTGGATGTAGCTGAAGAAATAAAAGCAAAACACACAAAAACATCAGACAAAATTGCAGCAGCACTGCGCTTTAGCCAAGACGAAGTTCGATATTTAGGGCTTGAAATGGGCACTAACTCGCATCAACCAACGTCAGCTTCAGAAACGCTTTCGCTACGATATGGCGATTGTAAAGATAAAACGGTACTGCTTATTTCGTTATTAAAAGCGATGGATATAGAGGCCTTCCCCGCGCTAGTTGATACAGAGGAAACCAAACGTTTAAAAGAACTTCCACCTTCTGCAAGTGTATTTAATCACGTAATTGTTACGCTTAAACAAAACGGAAAACGCTACTGGCTCGATCCTACGGTTAGCTACCAGCGAGGTACTCTCGAATATTTAGCACAGCCTGATTATGGCTATGCCCTAATTATTGATAAAGGTGAAAGCGCTTTAACTTCAATGGCGCAAAAACCTGTACATACAAATGTATCTGTAGAAGATAACTTTTTTATTGCTGAAAAAGTATCTGAGCCATCACGTTTTGAAACCCAGTACACTTATGCTGAATTTGAAGCTATTAACCGAAGAAGCAATATAGCCAGCAGTGGTCTAAATAGCGTTGCTAAATCTTATTTCGAGTATTACCAAGGCTTTTTAAATGGTCTATCAATCAATGAAGCAATGACTATTAGTGAACAAGAACAAACGGGTAAACTAATAACCAAAGAATCGTATTTAATTAGTGAATTTTGGGAAAAAACAGACGAAGGCTACGAAGCTAGTTTTTACGCGAATGAAATACAAAATAGCGTTTACGAACCAAAGCAGGTAAATCGCACCGACCCACTCTACTTTGGCTACCCCAATATAATTAACACCACAATAAAACTGCATTTTGCAGAAAAAGGTTGGGGATTTGATAGCGATCAACAAGAAATTGATAACGACTACTTCAACCTAAAAACAACTACTGAATTTAATGATAATGTTTTAACACTGAGTTATGACTATTACGTAAAACAAGATCATATTAAAGCCGCTCAAATAGATGATTATTTAGCACAGCGTAAAAAGTTAATATCAGCAACCCATTACCCTATTCTAAAATACGCGGAAACGACCGAAACACCTCAAACAGCAGCTGATGTGCTAGATAGCTTTGGTTATAGTTGGCTTAAATATGTGTTGGCTGGCTATATTTTAGTACTCATATTCTTTTTTGCCGATTGGCGATTAGAGTCAGCAAAAAAAGTGAAATTTGAAGATAGTCCATTTTATGCAGTATCTGTAAGTAAGTTTATTATTTACAGTATTTTAAGTTTAGGCATATTTGTTAATTATTGGAGTTATCGTAACTTTAAAGCCATTAAAGAGCGCGATAACTCAAGTATTATGCCTATTGCTCGAGGTATATTTGCGTTTTTATGGTATTACCCTTTGTATCTCGCACTTGCAGAGCACAGCCAACAACAGTTAAACAAAAATAGAGTAATGCCTAACTGGACTGCCTTAACACTCTGGCTAATGATACTCGCCAGCGTCTTTGCTTATCGTATGGACGAATACGCAACCATAGTGATTTGTATAATGCCATTTTTATGGTTGCCTCTAGTTAGTTACATTGAACAAACCGATACAAGTAAAGAAGCCCTACATTACAACTCGTACTGGCGAATTAGACAGTATTTAATCTCGCTTGCGTTTGCACCTCTATTATTTTTAGGCGTACTTCAAGAAGTAAATATTTTACCCAATGCCGCAATTATAAAAGGCGATAGTTTATGGTCTTACCAAGTACACTTTTTAAAACGTAATCGCCTAACACCTGAAAACGAAGAAATACTTTATTTTTATAGCGATGCAGTATTTGATTACCGAGAAGACGGTAACGGAATAACCGAGAACTATATTTTTAGCTATTACAAAAATGACCAAGGAGAACTTGAATCAGATCTTAGTCACTTTAAAGACATAGAAAAAATAGAAACCACATACGGTAAAACCAAACTTGATAATACAAGTATTAAAGTAATAAAAACTGACGGTAGTGATTTTTTGCTTATTGTAGGACGTTTTAACAAACAAGATAAAGTACTCGTAAAGCAAATTAATTTACGTATAACAGCCAATAAATTACAGTAATTTGACTAAGCTTAATTTAATGCATATTATTGTTTTGTTCATAAAACAAACAGCCGTGAGCGATATTGGATATAATCATCGAGGGAAATAATATGATCAAATTAATAGCTAAATCTATAATACTGAGTACGTTGCTGTCAGCCCCGTGCTTTGCTGAAAGTAGCAATACAACAAATTCTTTAAACAGTAAGAATCAAGTGACTGCTAATTTTGCAGTTGACTACTCTCAATACAATACTGTTTTAGAAGCCTCTGTTCTTGAATTGGCTCGTTCAGATAGATCGTACATTTCCTATGATGAAAATGAGCAAGGTCCTAACCTCGGAAGTAACCGAGCGACTGATGCAGAAGCAAACCGCTTTTATTATGAGCAATTTATTGATGATCCAGAATTAACAAAATCAATTGCAGCTATACAAAGTAATCTTCTTAGTTATTTAGCAAATAACCAACTTAGTAAATTAAGTAATGAAGAACAAACTGCATTTTGGCTGAATCTACATAATGTAGCAGTAATAAATGAATTAGCTCAGCGCTACCCAAAAGACACAAATAGTTTATCTTATGACGTGGCTGATAAAAGCAGCTTCTTTTACAAAAAGCTATTCACATATAACGGACAAGAACTTAGTTTAGATGACATTGAATACAAAATATTAATGCCATTAAATAAAAATAACCTTCTTGTAATGTATGGCTTATATAAAGGCTATATCGGTTCACCAAATATTAGAACTCAGGCATACACCGCTAATAACTTAATGCCTTCATTAATTGATAACGCTCAAGAATTTATTAATTCAAATAGAGGCACTAATTACAGCAGTAACCTTCTTAATGTATCGACCATGTATAAAGATAAAAAAGCATATTTTAATGACTTTAATAATGATTTACTTGCTCACCTGAGTTTGTATGCAGATAACGATTTACTCAATAAGTTAAAAAATAAAAAAACAGCTCTTTTTACCATCGATAATTATGACATTACTGATGTAACAGGTCCTAAGCACCGAGACTCTTACGATATTATTATTAGTAATTGGGATAAAGCATTACTGATCCCTCAGCATAGCTTTCCTCGCTTAAACAATCTTAATATTCCAGCTAAGCGAATCGTTATTCTTAGAGAGTTACAAAGAAAAAATGATTTGTTAAAAACAAACGTAAGTGGTGAAAACGCCTACTACGCTAATAACCAATAGTATAATACCAATTAAAAATGCGCAGTAAATGAAGTAACCCCAATAGTTGGACCTACCAATTACTGGGTTTTTTTTATGTCTAAACATTATAGAGCATTCACATTAAAGCTCGCTAAACTTTTCCAAAGACACAGCCTTAAGACTCTAAGCTTAAAATACAAACGAAAACCTCTCTCCTGCATTAATCGATTAGCTCTAATAAATAAAAATCACTATTAGATATATCGAATTAAAGCTCTACTGATTAGTCAAACAGCTTAGATTATTATTCTTTTTCATACTTAACATTAGCTTACAAAACAAACAAAGAGATAATAGGAATTATTTGCATTTAGGTGTTGACAGACAGTTAGATCTAACTGATAATCAATATCAACAAGACGGATTGCATACCACTTGTTAAGGAATGAATTGATTTGTTTCTCGACCCTGAAACAACGTGTGGCGCACGTAAACAGCTATGGTTACTTGTTATGAACCGCAACGCCCCTTGATGTTGATGATGAGTAACCGCCCTACTATTTTACTTGCTACATTGCTCATATCGGTGACGGTAGATATGAAACTAAAAAAGCCCTTACGGGCTTTTTTTATGTCTGTAATTTAGTAAAACTAAATCTCTTTAATTAAATAACCTGAACTCTGGTTAAATATTAACGACGGTTTTTACGAGCTCGCGCTCGGCGTTGAAGCTTTTCTTCTTCTTTAGCTGCTTTTTTAGCTTCTGCAGCGGCGCGTAAACCAGCAACCATTACTTCTTCTTCCTCACGCATTTGCGGAGTTTCCATAGTAATACGGCCAATAATACCGTCGCGTAATTCGTTGATTAGTATTTCAGACATTTTATATGTGTCTATTTGATTACCACCACGAATACAGCCGCGTTTTTTACCTGCCATTTCAACAAATTCCCAATCACTTTCTGGTAATTCGTCTATTTTATAACGCGCTTTTAAAAGCTCAGGGTATGCACGCAATAAGTACTCAGCTGTGTAACTTGCTACTTCTTCATACTCAAGCGCCGTATCACGAATGGCACCGGTAGCGCCTAAACGATAACCTGAGTTTTCATTCTCTACTTTTGGCCAAAGCATACCTGGCGTATCGTAAAGCATAATACCGTCTTCAAGCTTAATGCGTTGTTGTGCTTTGGTTACCGCAGGTTCATTACCTGTTTTTGCAACTATACGTCCAGCCAGTACATTAATTAACGTAGATTTACCCACGTTAGGAATACCCATTATCATGGCTTTAATTTGCTTATCTGCACCCACTTTATGCGGCACTAACTTTTTACAAAGCTCATTTATACGACTTACTTCAGCTGCTTTATCATGTCCAAAAGAAATCGCTTTAACACCATTTTCTTGCTCAAAATAATCTTTCCAGATTTGAGTCATTTTAGGATCAGCTAAATCAGCTTTGTTCAAAATTTTGATGACCGGCTTACCTTCACGCAAGGTTGCCACCATCGGGTTTTCACTACTGTAGGGAATGCGCGCATCAAGCACTTCAATGATCACATCCATTTGTGGCATTATTTCTTTAATTTCATTGCGGGCTTTATTCATATGCCCAGGGAACCACTGGATAGCCATTTTTAACTCCTAACGTATAATTAACCGCTATTTTAACTGGCAATTCATTTAATTGCGCTATACTGACGCAAATTTTTTCAGATTAGTTGTTATGGCTCTTAAATCCACCATTATGAAAGTGCAGTTATCGCTTAGCGATATGGACCGCCACGTTTATCAAGATTTTAATTTAACCTTGGCTCAACACCCATCAGAGACCGATCAACGGTTGATGATTCGCTTACTCGCTTTTGCGCTAAATAGCTGTGATGGTTTAGAATTTACTAAAGGATTAAGCGCTGATGATGAGCCTGAACTTTGGCATGTAAGCTATAGTGAAGAAATAGAACTATGGATTGAACTTGGCTTACCAGATGAAAAACGCCTTAAAAAAGCCTGTAATAAATCTAAAAAAGTGGTGCTATATACTTACGGTGAAAACAATCAAGCAATTTGGTGGCAAAAACACCAACCTAAATTGTATGAATTTAAAAATCTAAGTATTTTTAGCCTTGATTATGCAGCAACACAAGCACTTGCTGCTTTGGTTGATCGTGGAATTAAGCTCGCCATTACCATTCAAGATGGTGAAGTATGGGTAAATACCGATACAACCAATATTGAAATAAAACCGCTACAGTTAATGTAATTACGGTAGTTATACCAATTGCATTAAATTAGTTATCTATTATAGCGACAAATAAATAAGTCGATAACAAGGCGAAAATTATGACATATAGTTGTTCTATATAAATAATTTTTAACGCAGGTAGCGGATTATTTAATACGCTAGAATGATCATGTTTTTAATAAAATTGGTATTAGGGAGCATATGAAAGTTAAACACGTTATTGTTTTACATGGCTTGTATATGTCTGGCTTTGTTATGCGCCCACTTTGTTCACGACTTGAAGAATCGGGGATGACGGTATTAAACATTACCTATAATACGCTCGACCCTCACCGCGATACCATATTTGCACAAATTGATGAGTGTATTTCTAACGAACCTGCAGCGCTTGTATGCCACTCAATGGGAGGGCTTATTGCACGTGCTTACCTAGAGGCAAACTCCCCTGCTAGCCAGAATGTTACGAAGGTAATTACACTGGGTACTCCACATAAAGGCAGCCATATAGCGCAAAAAATGAAACAAAAAGGGTTTGAATCATTTTTAAAAAATAGTGTTGAATTTTTACTCACTAAAAATGGTAATTGGCCTTTTAAAGCTAAGCTTTACAGTATTGCGGGCGATTTACCTATTGGGCTTATGCCCTTAATAGTTAAAGGTAGCCGGTCAGATGGCACTGTATTACTAGATGAAACCAAACTTAAAGGTATGGCCGAACATAAAGTGTTTCATTTAAGCCATACCAGTATGATTTACTCGCGCCAAGTACTCGATTACATTTTAAAGTGCTTAAACGAGAAAGATTAATCCTCAGCATTGGCTGCTATTTTATAACTAATTAAAAATACCACTGCCAATATAAGCGGAATCGGCGCCGCAATGTAGCCAAAAAAATCTGAGTTCGCAAAGCTTGCACCCGCCAAGTGCGCTACTAACCCAAGTACAAATGCGATGACTGCAATTCCTACCACTATTAACTCTGCTTTATTTTGTTTCGCTGTTTTTGCATGCATGTTATCTCTCCTAATTATTTCGACAACATTATTATGCGCCGTTAGGGTGGATGATTTTTGACCTGCATCAATAAAAAAATAGCTAAGTTATTACCTTGAATAAAGTTTGTTTTAGATCATGATTTATATACTTTTGAGGTTTATTTACTTTTGAGGGGTAGTATTTTTATTAATCAGACCCACTTCTATTAATAGTCTAAAGTGAATATAGGTATCAAAAACAGCTAATAGGTTAAAACTATTAACTAGATACATTTAAACGATTTTACTAATTTATCGAAATTAGTAATACTTATCACAAGTTCACAAACAAACGGTTATTCAGGAGCAAGTTATGTCACATGTAAACGCAATTGGTCTAAACAGCGCAAAAAGCGAAGACATCATAAAGTCACTCAATACATTATTGAGTAGCTACCAGATTCAATACATGAACGCGCGTGGCTTTCACTGGAATATTAAAGGCCGTAACTTTTTTGAACTACACGTTAAGTTTGAAGAAATTTATAACTTACTACTTCTAAAAGTAGATGAAGTTGCAGAACGTATTTTAACGTTAGATGGCGCACCTCTACATGCATTTTCTGATTACCTTGAAGTAAGTAAAATTAAAGAAGCTAAAGGTATTAGTGATGGCGTTACAGCCGTAGAAAACCTACTTGCTGGTTACAGCACATTAATTCACATGCAGCGTGATATTTTAAGCCAAGCTGGTGATGCAGACGATGAAGGTACAGCCTCACTAATGAGCGATTACATCTCAGAGCAAGAAAAACTGGTTTGGATGCTAAAGGCTTACTTAGACTAAACCAGCAAAAAAAAAGCCCTCAATGAAGAGGGCCACAAATAGGGATAAATCGTTAAATAATCAAGCGATTCGGTTACTATATTAGTCTCCCCCCAATACTAAACAACGCCCCTGTTACCAGTGGCGTTGTTTTTGGTTTAAGTGGGCACAATGCTCATATATTGGGATAAACAATGTATAAGCATTACTGCTCTTATTATTTTTTCCAATAAAAAAGCCCCAGCGATACTGAGGCTTTGTGAACGTAACTAATTAAGTAACTATATTAGTGTCGTTATTGTTGGTTAGAATTTACTTCTAAAACCTATGTAGAATGATTGACCAATTGGGTCGTACGTACCAGCATCAGTTTCAGTACCAGTACTTGAACCGCTCACACCCGATAAAATGCGTGGTGGCTCTTTATCAAATAAGTTACTTGCACCAGCGTAAAGCTCTGTTGAATCACTGATATGGTAACTTGCTTGAACATCATGATACGTTACTGAACCAATCCCTACTCCACCTGGAGCAATACCAAAACCACTTAAGAATTGATCATCAAAGTCTGCAGCGCCAATGTAAGTTAAGCTCCAGTTAAAATCAAAGTCGTTAAGTTTATAACCAAAGTTCCAGTTAGCTTTATGCTCTGATGCACCAATTTCTCCAGCAAACTCATCTTTATCAGCGCCTGGAAGTGGAATGCTATAACCATCGATTAGGTAAGTATAAGCAAGACGAGTTCTAAACGCACCAGGACCAATATCAGCAGAGTACGTTAGTGTTAAATCAACACCTTCTGTACCTAAACCACCACTGTTAGATACACCACTGTCGATAAATTCTAGTGAACCAGCACTATTATTACCTGATGGCGCACTACGACGAGTTACAAAGTCACAAAAGCTTGTATCGCCGCCGCCATAACATTGGTCAAGAATAAACTGACGAGGTGTTGATACGATTGCATCTGTAATTTCGATATCAAAGTAATCAAGCGTAATATCTAGTCCTGATATTAGGTTTTCTGGTGTAAATACTAAACCTACTGTTACAGAGTCACCAACTTCTTCTTTTAAATCTTGGTTACCACGGTTAAAGCCACTAATGCCTTGTAAGTCAGACTGGTTAAGCGTGAACTCACCATTTGAAGCGATATTAGTTGTAACACCACCATCTGTTCTACAAGCATCGCCAGCAGCACCACCGCCACTATTAGTAACACCTAAACATGGATCGTTTAAACCACTTGGGAAAGTTTGTGAAGGCGGAGAAAATAGTTCATCGATATTTGGAGCCCGTGTTGAACGAGCACGAGTAGCACGTAAACGTAAGCTATCCATTACTTCCCAATCAACACCTACATTCCAACTTTCAGTGCTACCTACAGTTGAATAATCAGATAAACGAACTGCTGCATTCATCGTTACAGAATCAAGCACTGGGATATTTGCTTCTACATAATACTCAGTTACATCAAACGAGCCTTCTGTTGCTGGGATTGCATTACCCGCATTAAGACCTGCTTGCTGTAGTGCATCAAATTCACTACGTGAAAATTCTTCGCGGTATTCAAAACCAGCTGCAATACCTACCGTACCTGCTGGTAAATCAAATAAATCACCTGAAATATTACCACCAATGATTTCTTGCTCAACCGACGTTGAAAGCGAACTAGGTGCACTTACAAAATCAATAGCACCTTGCGATAACGAATTAAAACCATAAATGTCTACTGGTGCACAATTAAAGCCACGTGCTGTCGCATCGATACAGATAGCCTCATCAGTAATACCATCACCATCTAAATCTTGGCTATCGATCACAGCTTCTAAACCTTGACGGAAGCTTTGTACATTAACTAGACCGCCTGAAACTTGTTGCTCTTTTGTTTTACCGTATACATAGTAAGTATCGTAAAACCAACCATCGGCTATTTCACCTTGAAAACCAAGTGCTAAACGGAATGTATCACGCTCTGCTCGTGCTCCACGATTACCGATATCACTTAAACGTTTTGCAAAGAAGATATCTCGTGCGCCATCACCGTCGGTATCGGTTGCTGCGTTATATATATCGTCGGGAACAAACGCGTTACGTAAAAGCTCACCATTTACATTAAATTCAATTGGTACCTGGCCATTTGCATAAATGTCGTCAGAGGCAAAAGGAAATGGCTCTAATTCAGAAACGGTTGTTGTTGCAGCGTAAGTGCCTTCATAGAAAAAGCTATGCTTGTCGCTTAACTCGTAGCTACCATTTGAGGCAAATAAGTAACGTTCTGTAGGTATTGCTATTGTACGTACACCGCTTCGGTTAAAACCATTTGCAGCTACGCCATCGCCGCCATTAGTACTAAATGAGTTTTGTAGGTTGTTTGCATCATTAAACGTAAATGTTTCATCCCCAGCGCTAAAACGACCTTGTGGTGGAAATGAAGATAAAAACGGGCTTACTGCATCAAATACAGAACCTGGATTTGCTACTGGATCATCTTCGAAGAAAATACCTGAAAATTGGTCTACCGCTGAGCGATCACGGTCACGTGAGAAAACAGCGCCTTGATCAGAGTAACCAAGGTGAAACATTGCGTGTCCTTTACCATCTGAGCTTGATAAGCCTGAGGTAAAGTTAAATTGGCGTGACTCATCATCACCTTCACTCGATTCACCGTACTGACCATCAAACTCAACGCCTTCAAAGTCATCTTTTAAAACAAAGTTAACTACACCAGCAACAGCGTCAGAGCCGTACACAGATGAAGCACCACCTGTCATAATTTCAACACGTTCAATAAATTGGCTCGGAATAGTGTTTAAATCGACAGCAGAGCTACCTGGTACACCTGATACATAACGACGACCATTAACTAATACCAATGTACGGTTAGAACCTAAATTACGTAAATCTACAGTCGCAACACCTGCACTAGCTGTACTAAAGTTTGAATTAGTACGACTGATTGCCGGTGAACCAAATGCTGGATTATCTAGCAGTAAATCTTGAATATTTAATGAACCAGATGCGTCGATTGCTGCGCTATCTACAACTTGAATAGGCGCTGATGACATCGCCTCAGCTGAACGAATACGAGAACCTGTAACTTGTACACGTTCTATTTTAGTAATTTCGTCATCTTCTGCAGCCACACCTTGAAATGAAATGCTTGCAAGTATCGCGCTGCTTAGCGCAACTGTTAACGACGATTTTTTAAATAATCGTGCGCTACCTTTGTTAGTTAATGTCATATAATTCCCCTGAATTGTTATTTTTGTAACTAAATAGTTACTTCGCGGATTACAGTAAGGGGATTTATTTAAACACTCTACGTACGTTATTTATTAGGCGTAATCTTTGGTATGAATAGCTAGTTTGATGGGACGAATTAGTACGTCACAATTATTTTATAAATATATTGTACTTTTCATAACAGTTTTTCCGCTAAGCACGGTCTTTATTATTATATACAGCAAGAGATATAAAATAATGGTCGCTTCTTTTCATGCATTAACTTTTGTTAGTAACACTAAGTTTGCAACATTTTTAACAAAGCGCGTGCAAGAGCACCGACACTTTGAATCTCAATCTTTTATTCAGGCAAACAGATTAGATCAGATAGATACAGATCAATACAACGTGCTGTTTTACGAACTAACTAATCTGGCTGACCCTATGCAAATAGTGCATTTAACTGAGCTTGCTAAAAAGCTTAAGTTAGTCATTATTGCTGATTCGGGTCATTTTGCGAGTTTTGCTTTTGAAGTTGGCGCTGTTGATTTTTTAATCTTAGATTCAACTACACCACGTATTGATAAATGCTTTGATAAGCTAATTCATCTTTGCCCGATTGCAAGCGCGGCTGAGCGCCAATATCAACAAAGCACACAAACCGAAAAGGCATCATCACATATCGTAGTTAAAGATGTAGGTAAGGTAAGGCTAATTGATATAAAAGATATTATTTGGATAAATGGTGCGGGCAATTATGTAGAGCTGCATTTTACCCAAGGTAGTACACCGGTATTACACCGCGAAACCATGAAAAATATTGAACAGCAGCTAGAACCAGAAGGGTTTATTCGTATTCATCGCTCAACGCTGGTAAGAAAACAAGCTATCTGCGAACTGATGCCTACTGACAGTGGCGATTATAAAGTAAGACTTAAAAACGATATGTGCTTAAACCTTTCAAGGCGCTATAAAGGGTGTTTAGAGAGTATTATAAGCCCTCTTCAGTAGCGGTTTATAATACTCATATTAATTACCAGTTCTGTTTTATATAACTATCACTTGGATGCACTAATAAATAGCTTTCGGTATCTTTATAAAAATTAACTTCTACATCGCTATTTTTCCATACTTTTTCAAACATGTTTTTAGCTATGATATTAATGTTTATATAGTCAACTCGTAGATAGCCACGTTCTTTTACACCCGCAAAATAGGCCTCTAACGAATCAAGACTATCTAAAGTTAACAGTTCAAACTCTTTTAAGTTAACAACCACAAACTTAATTGTATTTTCAGGGTGAGTGCTCAATTCTTGAATAACACCATTAGTTAATGATGTTATACCTTCATTGTTAAAGCTCCCCTTCAATTTTAAATACATATGAGGGGGCTGTGAACAAATCTGAAATTCGCCATGTGCTCCAAACATAAATTACCTTATATATATCAACTTCTATATATAGAGTAATACAATTTTCCGATTTTGCAGTTAATTTAACAGCGCAATAAAAAAGGCCATTTCGAGGGCTTTTTCTTCTAAGCTTTTAAAACGACCTGATGCACCGCCATGACCTGCATCCATATCGGTTTTAAATACTAAAATATTACTGTCTGTTTTAAGTTCACGCATTTTTGCAACCCACTTCATAGGCTCCCAATACTGTACTTGTGAGTCATGAAGACCGGTAGTAACGAGTATGTTCGGGTAGTTTTGTGCGCTAATATTGTCATAAGGCGAGTAAGCTTCAATTACATCATAAAATTGAGGCTCATTTGGATTACCCCATTCATCGTATTCATTTGTTGTGAGCGGAATACTTTCATCAAGCATTGTGGTTAATACGTCTAAAAATGGTACATGACAGCCAACACCGCAATATAACTCTGGTGCCTGGTTTACAACCGCCCCCATTAATAAGCCACCGGCACTGCCGCCTGAGGCAAACACCTTATTGCTATCACAATAACCTTGATCAACAAGCGCTTTTGTCACATCAATAAAGTCACTAAAGCTATTTTTTTTATGCTCTTTTTTACCTTGCTCATACCATTCACGGCCTAGCATTTCAGAGCCTCGAACATGCGCAATAACATAAACAAAGCCACGATCGAGTAAGCTCAGTGACGAACTAGAAAAACTAGGATCAATCGTATAACCATAGGCGCCATAGCCGTATTGAAATAACGGATTTGTGCCATCTTTTTTAAAGCTGTCTTTTCGATAAACAACAGATACAGGTACTTCAACTCCGTCGCGAGCAGTTACCATTAATCGCTCCGACTGATAGTCATCGGCATTAAAACTACCGAGTACTTTTTGCTGTTTAAGTAGTGTTTTTTCGCCAGTTGCTAAATCAACATCATATAAAGAGCCTGGTGTTGTTAAGCTTGAGTAATAAATACGCGCAGTGCGAGTGTCTGGCTCTGGGTTCATTGCTATTGCAGCATAATAACAAGGATCGGCAAACTCAAGTGCCATACGATCCCCTTGCCTATTAACAACTACAAATCGAGCTTGCCCTTGCTCGCGTTCACTCAATACCAAAAAGTCATTAAATAACTCAACACCTTCAAGCAGTACATTTTCTCTGTGAGCTGTATGCTCAAACCATTGTGTTTTATCAGCAATCGTTTCGTTTGTTGCCGTCATTAATCTAAAGTTTTTAGCTTGCCAGTTAGTCACAATATAAAATGTGTCACCTAGCTTATCTACGTCAAACTCGTGGCCATCTTCACGCGGCATTAATGCTTTAAATTCATCAGTGGGCTTATTAGCATCAAGCACCCATGTATCGTTGGTCTCTGTCGATGCTAAATCAATAATAATTAGGCCTTCGTCGCGGCTTTTACCAAGCCCCATAAAAAAGCTGCTGTCTTGCTCTTCGTAAACCATTACATCTTGGCTTTGCTCGCTGCCAAGCTCATGCCTAAATACTTGGTATCCTAGTAGCGTTTTTAAATCTTTTTTTACATAAAAAACAGTTTTATTGTCGTTAGCCCAAACAACCTGCCCTTCTGTATTTTCAAGTACATCAGGTAGCATTTCACCGGTCGTTAAGCTTTTAAAGCGAACATTATAAATACGACGACCTTCAGTATCTTCAGAGTAAGCCATAAGCTGCTCGCATGGGCTTAGTGCGACTTCTCCTAGCTCAAAAAACTCAAATCCCTCAGCTAATATATTCACATCGAGTAAAAGCTCTTTATTATCAGCCTTTATGCTCGTGCTTCTATAATGGCGAGAGTACTCATCATCACCACGAACTTCTGAGTGATACCAGTATTTCCCGTCTTTAACGGGTACCGAGTTATCGTCTTTTACAATGCGTGCTTTTAACTCTTCAAAAAGTGTATTTTGAAGTGGCTTCATTGCAGCTAACTGTTCATCACAATATGCATTTTCAGCATGTAAATGTGCAAGTACTTGCTCATCCTGACGATCGTCATCACGCATCCAATAGTAATTATCAGTGCGTATTTTATTATGAGTACTTAATGTATGGGCTTGCTGTTTAGCAATCGGGAAATTAGGTAATAAACTTAAAGAGTAGTCAGGACGAGACACAACAAAACCAATTAAAAAAATAATGTGATTTGCAGTTTATCATAAAAATAAAAAAGCCCATCCAATAGTTGGATGGGCTAAAACGGTAAACGCTTCATTACTAAAACCGCTATACCTTTGGGAAGATAATTCACTAACAACCTTATATTTGCTGCCAAGCCATAGCCCAACTTTGTCCAATACCGGGCTCGAACATAAACTTTTTATCGTCACTCGCGCGGCAAAACTCATTAAATGGCCAAGGCCTACATTGATAAACATGCCCTGTTTTTGGCTGCAATACCTTTGTACCCGCATTATAGTTTTCACAATTTTCAGGGTACACGTAATCATAAGTATCAAGGTTATTAACAACACGCTCATCGCATTTTGCAATACAATGAAAATCGACATGCGCTTTACATATACCACTGCTTTGCAAAGCAAAAATTTCATTGTTTCTATAGGCTACAATTAAACCTTGTTCGGTCATTTTACCTGCGCTAACAAGGGGTACATGCACGTTAATATGCTCGGCAACTAAACGTGGCCATGCGTGAGGTTCACCTTGTTCAAGCGAGGTGATTTTGTAATCAAATGATAAACTAACTAGCTCTCCTTGCATGTCATAAAAGGTTACACTCACCACATCGCCAATAAACAATTGGGTATGATGATTTAAGCAACCTATTGTTGACCACTTTCCACAGGCCAACGACGTATGCATAAACACGGCAACACCTTAAGAGTTACAAAACCTTATCCATACACTATGGATACACAAAAAACACACTGAGGGCAAGTGATACATAACAACACGTTATGCAGTAGTCCCGCTACCATAGCTTTATAAAAAGCCTTAGACCGGAAACTTTGCGCCCTAATCTTTCGATTAGTTTGCCAGCAATGCGGCGATTATAATTCGGCCCCGCATAACAATCAAACAAAAGAATGTAACCAAAAATAAAAACCAACCCTTTAAGATTGGTTTAATGTGTTTTTAACTAAATAAATAAGTTAAAGGTTCTTTCGCCCACGTAAATATCAGCAACACCAATAAAGATATAAATATTAGCCACGCAGGCCAAGACGCTTTTGTTACTTTAGCCTCAGAGTCATCCGCTTTTAACTCTTTTGAGCCTGTGATCATCGCCTTAACTAGCGGCTTACCTTTTATTCTATAAACAATAATAGCTAATACATGTAAACCAATAGCATAAAGTAAAATGTCAAAATTCAGCTCATGTAGCCAATTTGCAAAATCAATCGTATCGCTAGACACATATTGAGCAAGCGGGCCGTCAGTTAAAATGCCATCACTACTCATTAACCCGGTAATAAGCTGCGTAATTATAATTATAAAAAATACCATTACCATACAACTGCCAGGTGCTGAATGGCCTAGCGAGTCGCTTGGTGTCTTTAGTGCCTTTAAAATAGCACGAGGAGAGTGCAGCAACCCACTTAATCTCGCGGTTTTACTTCCGATAATGCCCCATATTAAACGCGTTACGATAAGTGCTAAAGTAAAGAACCCAGCAACAAAATGAAGCTCAATCATGCCCTCTTCAATACTAAAATAAAGCACCGCAATACTTACAACCAAAAACCAATGAAAGCATCTAATAAACCCATCCCACACTTTTAACGTCGTCATTGCGCCTATCCTTAAAAAAACAGTATTATCTAATTCGTTAACTACTTTAACATCATAATATTAAGGTATCCTTATGAGCCATTCTACAAGCCGTGCGAGTAAATATCATGCAACCAGTTAAAAAAGCTATTTTAAAAGGCTTTTTAGATATGCTACCACTGTGTTTAGCTGTTGTTCCTTGGGGCATTTTATGTGGTTCTTTAGCGATTCAAAATGGCTTTAGTGCACTAGAAACCCAAGCAATGTCGTTATTAGTCTTTGCAGGCTCGGCGCAACTCGTTGCGATTGAACTTATGGCAGGCAACACACCATTGCTCACAATTTTATTCACAACATTTATTATTAGCTCTCGGCACTTTTTATACGGTTTAGCTGTGCGTCATAAGGTCATTGACCAACCTATGCGTTGGCGCTTACCAGTAAGTTTTGTATTAACCGATGAGCTATTTGCATTTTCTCACCATAGAAAAGCATACAGAACAAAAACACGTTTAATATACGCATTGAGCGCTGGTTTTAGCTTTTATATTGCATGGAATATTTGGACGTTAATTGGCATTGTAGCAGGCACAATACTGCCCGATTTAACCAATTTAGGGCTCGACTTTGCGATTGCTGCCACGTTTATAGCTTTAGTTATTCCGGGGATTAAAAATTTAGCCTCACTCGTTACTGTAATTGTGGCGGGNGCAAGACTAACCACTAAAAAGGAAGTAACGCCATGATGACAACTATTTTACTCATGGCGTGCATTACATTTTTTACACGTTATTTGTTTTTACACCGTGCTTTACCGTTTAAAGTAGGCCCTAAAATGCAGCAATTTTTAAGCTTTAGTGCACCGGCAGTGCTTACAGCAATTTGGGTGCCTATCGTGTTTTTGAATGAAGATGGCATTAACTTAAACTGGCAAAATCCTTATTTAAGTGCAGCGATAGTTGCCATTATTGTTGCCTACAAAACACATAATATTTATTACACAACACTTGCCGGTATGGGGCTATTTCTAATTTTAAATTAGTGCGATCTTTATACTTTATGAAATACTGCACTCAGGTTAAAATGCGGCTAACAACAATAAAAAAGACACCAATATGCACAAATTCCATCAATTAAGCGCAACAAGCTTACAGGGTCAGCCTATCAACTTTAATGATTTTGAAGGGAAGGTTGTGCTTATTGTTAATACCGCAAGTAAATGTGGATTTACCTACCAATACGAGTCGCTTCAAGCTTTGCATAATAAGTATGCCAGCCAAGGTTTAGTTATTCTGGGATTTCCGTGCAATCAATTTGGTCAGCAAGAACCCGGAGACGCTACACAGATAGAGCAAGGATGCTTAATTAATTTTGGTGTGAGTTTTTTAATGGCGGCCAAAGTAGATGTAAACGGTGAGCATGCACATCCTGTATTTCGTCACTTGAAATCGGCTTTACCTGGTTTTTTAACACGTAAAATAAAGTGGAATTTTACTAAGTTTTTAATTGCTGCAGATGGTACGCCTATTAAACGTTATGCACCTTTTACTAAGCCCGAAAAGCTAGAACTTACAATTCAAAAAGCATTAGCACAGGCTAAAAGTACGCTTTAAAAAGTAATAAAGAGGCGCAAGGCCTCTTTATTGCCAATACTATTGAAACTTAAACATACGCATAACTGCACATTTAAACTCTCAATATTAATTGGTATTTTATTTATACTAGTGAAATTTAATCGGTGTAATCGCTTAAATCGTCTTCGCCTAGATTTTTACGCAAGCGTTTTTGCTCAAGGTAGTCTTCCAACTTCTTTTTAACCTTTTGCTTGTTCTTATCGTGTTGATTACGTCCGAGCATTTCGTACTCGTCTTCAACAAAATCGTCATCTAGCGCATCGTAACTAAATGTCTTACCCACAACCCACTCCATAAAGTGTTTGAGACCAACCAAGGATTTTATTATCGCAATAGCCGGTAAAATTAAAAATGTTTAATGCCAAAGTGCTCTGCAAATTAACATCAAAATAAAGCCACGCGACTACTGTAAATAGTCTTCATGTCAGTAATGTGAATAAATAGCGCTAAATTTGAATTGAGGAAAGTGAGAGTTTTTTATCGTATCGATAAATAAAATTTATTAATTTTTATTAGTTAGCCAATTTGACTAAAAAATAGTTATTTATTAATCATTTTGACTTGCTAAAAAATAAAGAAAAACACTTAATCAGTTGTTTTTTATGAAAAAACAAAACTGGCATCAAACTTGTTATTAATTAATCGTCATCAACAAAAAGTAGAGAACAAACATGAAAAAATTACTATTAGTTAGCGCATTAATTTGTACGCCAGCCGCTATGGCTCATAACGACAACGATTCTGCAATTTCATTTAGTAACGATGAATGTAACGTCGAATTTAAAAACGATGTACGTATTAAACCAAACGAATTAGAAATTTTTACTGCCAATAATAAAACTATGCAATTTAATACCCATGGTGACTTAACCGTAAATGGCGAGCTTGTAGCGCTTAATAGCTCACAACGCGAAGCACTGAATAAGTACTCTGACAGCTTACGCACTCAATTACCTGAAGTAGCTAATATAGCGTTAGAGGGTGTTAAAATTGCCGGTGTGGCATTAGAAGAAGTAGGCAATGCATTTAATATTGACGGTCTTGATAATATGTCTGAGCTTATGGACGACATTAAAATTGAGGTAGAAAACACATTTTACCAGCAAGGTACATTTGTAATGGGCCAACAAAGTTTTAATCAATTTGGCGAAAACTTTGAACAACAATTTGAGCAGCAGATAGAAACAGCGGTTGAATCAGCAGTAATGCAATCAATGGGCAGTATTTTAGTGGCTTTAGGTTCTGAGTTACTTGGTTCAGGCGGCGATATGGATGCCTTTGAACAACGCATGGAAAATATGGGTGCACAAATAGAAGAAAAAGTAGAGCTACATGCAAGCGCACTTGAAGAACGTGCTAACTCTTTATGTGAAAACTTTGCTGATATCGCAAAACAAGAAGAGCAATTAGTAATGCAAGTGCCAGAGCTTAAAGGTTACCAGTTATTTAGCTTTAAACACAATTAGTACAGCAAACGTTATTTAACATCCCTTTGGCAGCACTTAAGTTTACTTAAATGCTGCTTTTTTGTGTTTACTAAACTTACTTTTTAACTAATAAAGTGAGCTTACCCAGAGTAATAATTGCTTGCTCTATCTGCTCGCTCCACGGCACACCATAACTTAACCTTACGCAGCTTTTATACTTATTAGAGGCTGAAAAAATAAGCCCAGGGGTAATACTAATACCAACCTCAAGAGCAAGTAAAAATAATTTTTGACTATCGTATTCGCCTCCTAAATCTAGCCACATTACACAGCCTCCTTTTGGATCGCTTATACGTGTATTTTTTGGCATAGCTTGTTGTAAACACCATCGCATACGCTCTTTGTTATCGCGCAGGCGCTGCCTGAGTACCTTTAAGTTACGGTCGTACTCGCCGCTGGCAATAAATTCTGATAACGCCCATTGGTTTATTAACGAAGCAGAACAGCTTAGTGCTCGTTTATATCGCCTCGCTTGTGTTGCAAACTTACCGGCAACGACCCAACCCACACGATAGCTAGGCGCTGCGGTTTTAGAAAAAGATGAGCAACTGATCACTAATCCTTTTTTAGAGTACGCTAAAGCAGGTGTGCCTCGTTTTGCCGTAAAATATAAATCGCCGTATACGTCATCTTCAATAAGCACTACGTCGTGGCTTTCGAGTAACTCCACCAGCTGCTGCCTGTTTGTATCTGGCATAAAGCTGCCCACAGGGTTGCTAATTGCTGTCGAGAATAAACACGCTTTTATGTCATGCTCATTTAAAGCGCGCTCCAAATCGCTTAACCAAATGCCATTATCTGGGCACAGTGGTATTTCGAGCGCTTTAAGCCCTAAGCTTTCTATTAGCTCTATAATCCCGTGATAACAAGGTGTCTCAATAGCCACTACATCGCCTGGCTTTGTCACGCACTTAAGCGCAATAGCCATGGCCTCTTGCGCACCATTGGTGATCACAAGCTCGTCCATATCAATACCAATACCAAAATCTAAATAGCGATGCACCAATTGCTTTTTCAGCGGCACAAACCCATCTGTTGGTCCATAGTTTATGGCTTTACTGCCCGCAATTGTCATTACACGGCGCATATTTCTGGCCAGTGCTTTATCGGTAGGTGCAGCAGCAATTGGGTTAGCGATACCAAAAGGAACTACGTTCGCTTGATGAATCGCGCTGTACACCTGCTCTATTAAGGCTTGTTTATTTACCACAACAGGTTCGCGACTTAATTTAACTCGTTTAGGTAAATTATGCGCCATGCTAACGACTTTTAAAAAATATCCTGATTTTTCACGCGCCTCTACCAACCCTTGATCTTCAAGTGACTGGTAAGCCTGTTTTACAGTGGGGATACTTATGCTTAAGTTATCTGCCATTTTACGCAGTGATGGAAGTTTTTCGCCGGGGAGTAAAACTTGTTGAGCGCTCATATCTCTAATCAACTGAATAACTTGCTGATATAAAAACTCATGCCCTTGGCTATTTTTTTGTCTTATCATCACACACCAAATCTGTATAGGTTACATTTTTACTTTTCTGTATATGGTAAGTATACAGATAGGTCTTAAAATAGCCATTCAACCGGGCTTTGGAGACTAACCATGAAAAGTGCAGCGCTATACATTACAACCGTTTTAATTTGGGGCTCAACTTGGTTAGCCATAGAGTTTCAGTTAGGTGATATTGCGGTAGAGTTATCGTTATTTTATCGCTTTGCTATTGCAGCGCTTTTAATGTGGCTATATGTAGCGTACAAAAAACCCGACATGCGATTTAAGTTACTGGATCATGGCTTTTTTGTTTTATTAGCCATTTGTAATTTTGGATTAAATTATTTAATGCTTTACTGGGCACAAAATCACCTTACCTCAGCCATGACCTCTATTGCCTTTTCAATGCTGCTGGTTATGAACATAGTCAATACTCGGTTATTTTTTGGTAAGCCAATCTCAAAACGAATTTATACAGGTGCTGTACTCGCTGTATTAGGTATTACGTGTCTGTTTTGGCCACAGTTACAGCAGTTCGACTTGAGTAATGGTGCATTGGTCGGGTTACTACTTGCCCTTGGTGGCACCTTTGTGGCTTCATTAGGAAATATGGTAAGCGTTCGTAATTCTCGTAAACAAATTGGTGTATTGCAAGGCAATGCATGGGGTATGTTATACAGCGCTATAGGCTTGGCTTTATACGTATTAATGAACGATGTGCAATTTAGTTTAAACGCTCCACCAAGTTACTGGCTATCACTACTTTATCTATCAATATTTGGCACTGTAATCGCTTTTGGTTGCTACTTTGCTCTACTTAGAAATATAGGCCCTGAAAAAGCCAGCTACGTTATTGTTTTATTCCCATTAGTGGCAGTAACACTGAGTAGCTTTTTTGAAGGCTTTGAATGGCACGCAAATACCTTTGCAGGATTTAGCCTAGTGCTATTAGGTAACGCCATTGTGCTTACTCCAACAAAACGAATTAACGACTTTTTAGCTAATAGAGCAATGGCTAAAAGTGGCTCCGTCCCCAGTTAGACGCGTTATTAACGCAACTAACGTAAAAGCGCCTACCCTACTGTAGGCGCTTTTTTATTGGCATATAAAAAAGTAAAGCCTGCCCATGTACACTAATAACGGCAGGAGTTTTACCTACCAGTTCACCATCTGCCTCAATCAATAACCCTTCAGTTTTTATGGAAGCTGTATTTAAGCGACTGTAGTTAAGGTTTTTTATATGCTGATGGCGCTTAAAAAACAACTTCATGAAGCTTATTACATTATAAAAAAGCCCACCCGATCGCATTTGATAACACTCAAGCAGCCCATCAGTTAAATCTGCTTTTGGCGCTATTTCTAGACCACCACCAAAGTACTTATGATTAGCAAATACGGTAATTAAATTTTTATACTGCCTAGGGCGTGTTGACCTTTGGTGGTTGAATTTGCAGCAGTATGTTTGGTTTTTAGGCAAGGCAGAGCCTATGCAGTGTGGTTATTCCCCATAAATAGGCGATAACGCAGCATAAATGCCAAACATGTGCTGCCCTTTGGGTTCTTTCTAGGGACGATTAACTCTTTGTTGCTCGGTTTTTACTTAGCCCACTAGGTTACAAACATCGCGCCGCAATTTAATCGCCCCTAGATTGAACAAATTTCAATCCACAAAGATCAACACGCCCTAACATCGTTATTAAACGTACCTTGTAACTGCTGAGCTTGATAATAAAATAGCTCCTTAATGCTCGTCCAACTGTATTCAAAAGATGAAAAACTAGCTTTAGCATTAATCGCTTTAACTACATGAGCATCAAACCCTACCCCTGCAATATTAATAAAATAGCGGCTATTAATTTTTCCTACATCAACTGCTGTCGGTGTATTAAATAGTGCCTTTCGCCAATCATCTTCTTTGCAACTAAACCCTCTCGAGAAATCGTTACCTGTACCGCAAGGCAATAATGCTAACGTACAGCTACTCCCTATTAACGCATTAACCGCCAAGCTCAATGTACCGTCTCCGCCAAGTACAACTACTTTGGTAAATTTACTCAGTAGCAACCTTATTTGAGCGCAGTCATCGTTAAAGTTTCCTGTTGTAGTAAACATACAATAAGAAAAACTGCGTTTTTTACAGATGCTTTTAAGCCACATTAGTGATTTTTCATTCTGTTTTTTTGTACTTGGTTTAATAATTATTAGTAGTGACAAGCTTTTGTTTCCAACAATGTATTTAAGAACGAATAAAAAAGAGTTTAATTGAGTTTTTTTAATCTGAATAACTAGTCAAAAAAGGTTGTGTAAAATGCATATAAATAAATAAAAACACACACAAACACCAGTATTGGCGAGAATAACGCCGATTTTATTTTAACTACTTATGCAAAAACCATAATAAAAAACACTGAACCGCACGTTAATAAAATAAATAAGGATTAGTTTAACTAATCCGTCAGGCTCAATTTTTATCGTTGTCTTTTTAATCAAACAACGTGCAAAATGCACGCGATTTCAACATATACAACCCGGAGCAAAATAATGAAACCAATTAACACATTAAATCAAACAGCAGCAGCTCAAGTAGCAGTTAAACCAACTAACCGTAAAGCAAGAATGTTAGCTAGACTTAACACTATTGGTAAAAGACTAGCACTTAGCGGCGCAGCTCAATATAAATAATCACCCAACCATGATTATTTTTCGGTGCAGCGAACACTCAACCACTAAATGAAGTCACTTATTTAGCTCCCCTTGTTTGCTGCAACCTATTTATTTTATTAAAAATTGCCTTAATTTCCCCTTATTTACAAAAAAAACCTCATTTACGTACGTTTTTTAGGCAAACAGTCATTTTGCTATTTACACAGCGGTATCACCTAAGTATTATTCTGCGTCACGGAGAGATGGCAGAGTGGTCGAATGCACCGGTCTTGAAAACCGGCATGGGTTTATAGCCCATCTAGGGTTCAAATCCCTATCTCTCCACCATATTTTAATTGGTGGCTTTTTTTACTTCCATCAATACAAACGGTTATGCGTTGGAGAGGTGTCCGAGTGGCCGAAGGAGCTCCCCTGCTAAGGGAGTATAGAGTTTGTAGCTCTATCGAGGGTTCGAATCCCTCCCTCTCCACCATACTTAATTTAAACCACTTAATTGTGGTTTTTTTGTGCCTAAATTTTAACACCAATACTAAATTGGGAGGGTGAGAACCCTCGACAGGGTTCGACAAAATGTCTGGAACATTTTAGGCCGCTGCAAGCGTCGCGCAGCGATTGATTACATGGATGTAAGCAAGTCTATCCCTCCCTCTCCACCATACTTAATTTAAACCACTTGATTGTGGTTTTTTTGTGCCTAAAATTTAACACCGATACTAAATTGGGAGGGTGAGAACCCTCGACAGGGTTCGACAAAATGTCTGGAACATTTTGGGCCGCTGCAAGCGTCGCGCAGCGATTGATTACATGGATGTAAGCAAGTCTATTCCTCCCTCTGGACCATACTTAATTTAAACCACTTAATTGTGGTTTTTTTGTACCTAAAAATTATAAAAACTAAACAAATTGTGCCTAGTAATAACTTAGGGCATTATTAACATAACTTTAGCCACTTTTAGGTTTAGCTATGATCCGGTTCATATTGCTATCAGTTTGCGCGGCAGCACCATTTTTTACCTTGGCACAAAGTACAACAGTGTATAAGTGTGTAATTAAGGGCGTTCCTACCTTTAGCCAAACGCCTTGCGCTAAAGATGCACAAGTTATTACTCTTAAAGATATAAACGTAATTGAAGCATACAAAAGCTCTACGCCCGGTAAAGGTATTACCGACACCTCTGTGGATGACTACTTAGAAGTTCAACAAATAGAACGAGAAATAAAGCGTCTTGAGCTATCTATTGCACAAAGCCAAAAAGAATACGCAGCTAAAAAACAGCAGATAGATTACATGACTCAAGATAAAGCCAATCGTTTAGGCGCTTCGTCTATTGCTGATGCTATCGCAACTAAAACAAATTCGTTAAAGCAAGCTTACGACGCATCAATTAATCAAACGCAGCAAAAAATAGAGTCATTAAAACAAAGAAAACAGCAGCTTAGCCAAAACCCTTAAGCGCTCGTTTTACTATAGAAATAAATTGCGCAACGTCTTCTTGAGTATTATAAATATGTGGCGATACTCGTATTCCAAATTTGCGAGCATCTACACTGACTTTCGCTTTATTAAGCTCTGTAAGTACATGGTCTTGCTGCTTGTTAAAAAACAAAATAACAGTCCCGCTGCATTTATCACTACTCATAGGTGATGCAACATATTTGCCTAGTTGCTCATGAATAAGCGTAAGCATAGCTAAATTATGATTCCTTACCTTGTGAGCAGTTAGCTCTGCAAAGTAAGCAATGCTATTTGCGGCAATAATATAAGGCGCTACAGAGGGAGTGCCCCCCCAAAATTTGAGCGCACTGGCGTTATATTCAAAGTGGTTTATATTGAACTCAAATGGATTTTGATGCGAAAACCAACCCACATCTTTAGGCTCACAATACTCTATTTGGTTTTTGTTAACCCATAAATAAGCTGCACCTGGGCCACCACATAACCATTTAACGCTCGAGCCAATCATAAAGTCAGCATCGAGTATGCTTAAATCAAGCGGTATAACACCCGCTGATTGAGCAACATCAATTATTGACAAGCTATTGGTTAATTTACTTATAGCTACAATATCGTATACAGGCGCCTGTACACCTGTATTTGAATACACATGGCTTATAAAAACTAAATCGATATCACCAGTTATATAACGCTGCCAAACACTAATATCAGTTAGGTTTTCGTGCTCTGGTATAAACATAATTTGTGCGCACTCTGGTAATGCTTTTTGCATTGCAAAACCCATGCTCGGAAAATCACTTTGCGCCATAAGCACTTTACAATTTTTTTGCTGTAGCCGTGGATGCGACATAAGCAACTTTGTTAAGCCGCTTGATAAATTAACCTGAGGACAAAACTGCGAACTAGGCGCATTAAATAACTTACCAAGCGCGGTAGTAAATTGCTCAACTGCGGGCAGCCATTGTTGCCAAGGTTCTTGATTTGAGCTCTCCCACGGTAAAAAATAGTGCTGTGCTAAATATTGCTGCGTATTTTTAAGAGGACGCCCTACCGAGTGGTTTAGTAAATAACAGCCATCAGCCATACAAAAATCATTTTTAAGCATGCTATTTAACCCATTTTTTAAGTGTATTTAGATCGTCAAAACGTGTTTTTATATCGTCGCGTTTTGCGCTGGCTCGCCTATCTCTTAATTTTTCGAGCGAATCAAGCAACACATGAAGCGGCGGACCACTTGCTGTTACCTTGCTCATATGCTGCTGTTGCATATTTTTTGAAGGCTGAGCAATAAACTTTTCAACCAGTTGATTATGATGACCGACTGCGGTGTCACCATGTAATTTACACACTTGGATAAATAACGTTGCGTGGCTTTTAAACCAATCTGTATTTTTATATTGCTCTGCTTGTAAAAAGTCATCCATAAAGCTTTGCATACGCATGGCTTCTCGCAGGATTTGTTGATCCTCTGGCATCATATATAAAAACTTATCCACCAGCATTTGCGAGTAACTAGGCTCATTTGCGCTACAAAGCCCTAGTAACATATCAATCACGTTAATACCTGCAAAGTCACCAGCATTTGCACCTCTGTAAACCTCTTTACCTACACGGTACGGTTTATAATAAGGGCGAACGCAGTTAAAAAAGCGATCTGTATCGAGCTCAGAATAAAGTGCATTGTTTGACTCAATTACATCTATAAGTGCTTGTTTGGCTACTTTTAATAACTCACCACACAGGGGGTGTGAGATACCTAACGGCAATATTTTTAATAAAGCATCACTTGCACGTTTATAGGCCAAAATACCTTGGGTGTTGTAATCAAGAAATAGCTTTTCGTCGGGTAAATTGGTAAATCGTTTATAAATACCGTTAAGTGCTTTGTTATGAGTAGTTAAGTGGGCGGTAGCAAAACGAGGGGTTACGCCAATGGATGCGCCTATATGCATAGCAAGCGCTGAGGCTTCTATTAGTGGGGAAGTAGTTTCTCTGCTTGGCTCAGTAATTTCATGGCGCCTACACGCCGCCATAAACAATCCTACGTTACCGAGTAAGTCAAAAGCGCTATCAAAGCCTTGATCTGTGTTTCCCTCGGCTAATAAATTGCTAATTAATGCGTTGCCTTCTTTTTCTAATTGTTGCTTTAAGGCCTCACCTATTCCTTCTACATTTGCTTTATCGGTTTGCTGCCAATAAAGCTGCTCTAATTCACTATTTAAAGTGACAAACTCTGTTCGTATCCAGTGATCGAAAATAGCGGTATGTGTGTTCATTGGTGTGCTCTATTATTTTTATAGTTAAATGCTAACAGAGTTCAATGAGGGTAAAACGCCAAAAAAATTAGTAAAAACTGCAATACTTAGCAATAATCACTACAAATATAAAAATAATTAATAAAAGCCGACAACTATGTTAGATAAAAAAGATCAGCAATTACTCATTGCACTGCAAAGCCAAGCTCGTATGTCGGTTTCAGACTTGGCCAGCAGTATTAACCTATCGGATACACCTTGCCTAAGGCGTATAAAAAAGTTAGAGCAAGAAAACATTATTACCGGCTANCGCCGCCATAAATCCTAAAGCACTTAACCTTAATGTGTTGGTATATGCATTCGTACGATTAAGCCAAAACTCGGTAAGTGCTGCAGAGCAATTTGAGCAACATGTAGAAAAGTTACCACATGTATTAGAGTGTTGTGTAATATCAGGAAGCTATGATTATTTATTAAAAATCATTGCACATGATCTTGAGAGCTACGAAACATTTGTAAAACATCAACTAGGTAGTTTAAGTTGTATTGCAAATATAGAATCAACAGTCGTGTTAAAGCAGTCATTTAGCAAAAAACAGTTACCATTATAAAAATAACCAAAATAACTTACTGTTAGCTATACTGATATTTCAAAACGATAATAATAATTGCTTGGACCTTATGTGAAAAATTTTAACTCTAAAAATCATTCCATTATTTTTTACATCATGTTTGCTTTAGCATATTTTTTAGTCGGCATAGCACTCACTAAACTTGCTTTTAACTCGCAAATAATTCCAATTTGGTTACCTGCCGGCATAGCTCTAGTCGGTTGTTATATTTGGTGGTGGCGCTTTATCCCGCCTTTATTTGTAGCTGCAATTGCCTTTAACCTTAATATTTTTGACAGTTCAGCTCATGAGCTAGTCCTGGTCGGCAACTCATTCAACGAGGCAATGTATATCGCCTTTGGTGTTGTTATACAGGCAATGGTCGGCGCAGCTCTTTTAAAGTATTGGCTTGGTCACCCGCTGCGCTTTAAAAAGCGCAAGAATATAATTTACTTTATTTTAGTCATAGCCATATTGGTCAGCTTAATTTCAGCTAACTTTGGCGTATTCGCACTGAGTCAATTTAACTCGATTTACAGTATTGATAATCATTGGAATAATGTTATTTACTGGTGGCTTGGCGATACATTAGGGGTATTAATTGCGACTCCGTTTTTACTTTCTTTATTACCACAAAAGTCTAATCAACATACTATATCGGCATTTCCGACAATTGCAGTATGCTCAGTTTTATTTTTATCGGTCGCGGTAACAACACAATTATACGATCAGGAAAATCGTATAAGCACTATTAAAATTGCCGAACGTGAAGTCCACGTTATAGAAAACAGCCTTTATAGATATACAAATCGCAGTATTATTGCAGTGCAGAGCTTAGCAAGTCAGGTTCAATCATCTCCCATGCTGAGCCAGCAAGATTTTTATTCTTATGCTAGTCAGTTACTAACTCAATACGAGTTTATTAACGCTTTATCGTGGAATGCAAAAATACCTCAAGATCAACGCGAAGTCTTTGCTCAAGAAATATCAAACATTTACCATTTAGATATTGATATAGTTGGCGAACCTCTTGAAATTAACGATCCCCTTGTTATTGTAAAATACATAGCTCCTTTTAATGGTAATCAAAAAGCTATTGGCTTTAATGTATTTTCAAACCCTGATCGAAAAAACTCTCTGCTTAACCCCGCTATAAAGTACATGCCAGTCGGAACTAAAATAATTCAGTTGGTGCAAACCAAACAACCTAAACCAGCCTATTTATTATTTGCCCCTGTGTACTCCCAATATAATGATGAAAAAACAATTAAAGGCTATGCCACTGGTATATTTTTAGTGCGTAGTATTATTGAGCAGGCCATTTCTAAAGAACAGTCTGATATGTTTTCGATTGGTATATACGAAGATACAAACACACCGCCGTTTTATAGTAATTACTCTCAAAATGTTCAGCAAGCAAAAGGCAGCCGTTTAATGTCGTTTGACGTGGACTTTGCAGGGCAAAAATGGATTGTAAAACTAGCCCTCAAAGAAAGCTTTTTAACACAACATAATAGCCAACTAACTCTATTATTGCTCATACTCCAAGTTGCCGTATGTTCTTTAATTTTAATGGTTTTACTGCTGTTTAATCAGCAACAAATTGCACTTACACGTCAAGTTGCTGAGCGTACACACTCTCTCGCACAAGCAAAGCAGCAGTCTGATTTAGCTAATCAGGCTAAAAGCCAATTTTTAGCGAATATGAGCCACGAAATACGTACACCATTAAACGCCGTTATTGGTTTTTCTTCACTTGCTCGAGAAACAGACAGTGCAAGTACACTCATTGGCTATTTAGATAAAATAAACTCATCATCTAAAAGTTTATTAAACTTAATTAATGACATTCTTGATATATCAAAAATAGAATCCCAAAAGTTAGTTATTGAATCTATTGCATTCGACCTAGGTGCCTTAATAACACGCATAGACAATATGTTTGAACAAAGCGCAGTTAACAAAGGTATTAACTGGCAAGTTAACTCAAAGCTACCTTTAGATACCTGGTTTATTGGTGATCCTATGCGAATTGAGCAGGTATTACTTAATTTATGTAGTAACGCGATTAAATTTACAAGCCAAGGCAGCGTTACTTTAAACATAGAAACAGAGTTTACTGCCGCCAATAAAGTACAGCTTGTGATAAACGTTAGTGATACCGGAATAGGTATAAAACCAAGCCAGCATAAAAAATTATTTAACGCATTTACCCAAGCTGATAGTTCTACCTCAAGGCAGTTTGGCGGTACAGGGCTTGGCTTAACAATAGCAAAAGAGCTAAGCCAATTAATGGGGGGAGAAATAGCCCTTAAAAGTGAAGTAGATAAAGGCTCTACTTTTACATTTTCAATGCGATTAGAAACAACAGAGCCTAAAAAAGAACATGTTATTACATTTGATAATACTAATATTACTTCGCTAGACATTTTGGTCGCAGAGGACAACCCAGTAAATCAAATGGTTATTAAAGCGATGCTTGGCTCGTTAGGGATTGTGCCGTATATAGTAGAAAACGGTGAGTTGGCGGTCGATATAGTGAAAAAACAACATTTTGATTTAGTCCTTATGGATTGCCAAATGCCTATAATGGATGGCTATAGAGCAACGGCACTGATCCGCCAGTTTAAAACCGAACAAGAACTCCCGATTATTGCTTTAACTGCCGACGTAATGCCAGAGGATAAAGCACATGCACAAGCCGTTGGATTTAATCAACATCTTGCAAAACCGCTTGAACTCATTAAGCTAACCGAGTGTCTTGTCCAATATGCAGAAGTTAATGAACAATAGTGGTTTAATTTTAAGAATAGTTTTTAGAGTATTTTTAAAAGTAGCTTTTGGTTTAGTTTTAAGTGTTTTTTCTCATACAGCTGTCGCTCAAAACTGTATATCGCAGGCGAGCGACTTTAAATTTATAACAAAAAGTAAGCAACAAGGCTTATTACGCTTTGAAAATGAGCACAACCACCAGCGCCTTAATTACCACGCCCTTTTGCCATTTAACGATTACTTAGATTTTGCATATAAACATATAAATAGAGCTAATCCGCGTGCAAATATGCCATGCCCTGTTATTACACAAACGTATCAGCAATTAGTAACACAAGGTACGCGAAAACCTGACCCTACTATTGCAGATATTATTGCCCCTTTTGAGCTTACGCATCCAAACAGCAATAAAGTTGCGCTATTAATCCACGGACTAACTGACTCCCCCTTTACGTATCACGATTTAGCACAAGTGTATTATCAGCAAGGCTATACTGTGCGTACTATTTTATTACCAGGACATGGTAGCGCCGCAAGTGCCTTACTCAATGTAGACGTTAGCCAATGGCAACAAGCAATAAAATACGGTATTGAACGCTCCGTACAAGACTTTGATGAGGTGATACTCGCAGGTTACTCTACCGGTGCAGCGTTACTTATTGATTACGCAACCAAACACACTGTTTCGCCAAAAATTAAAGCGCTTATGCTTTATTCGCCCGGCTCTGAGCCACATAATAAGTACGGCTGGATAGCAAAGTGGATTGATGCCATACCCTTTGTTAATTGGATTGATAAAGACGCCGATGTAGACTTTGCTAAGTATGAGTCATTTCCTTTAAATGCAGCTGCCGCGTCGTACGATGCAATGTCACTTGCAAGTATTAGTAGCTTAAACAAACGCTCTGCACTTAAATTACCTATTTTTAGTGTACTTAGCGATATTGATACCACGATAGATACGCGTGCCACGCTAAAGTTATTGAGTGCATTACACAAAGATAATTCAGTAAAATATAAGCCGCTCGATACTTTAGTACTTTATGGAAGCACTGATATTTTACCGCCAGACTTTGCTAGTGACTACACAGTAAATAATCCGCAGTGCACAACGCCTCAATGTAAAAAAGTTCATGGTATGTCGCATATTGCTGTTGTTAACTCACCGCAAAATCCACATTATGGAATTAACGCAACCTATCGTAATTGTGGCAGCTTTATTAACGACGAGTCCCTGTACAAAACATGTAAAACAACAAAAAACCCACAACTAGGAGAGCGTACAAGCGCCAACTTAAAACACTATCCGGCTTTACAACGCTTAACTTATAATCCTCATTTTACCGAGCTTAAAAAGCAAATTAGTACGTTTATTAAAAACGTAGAACAGCTTAGAACAACTACAAGGTAAGTAGTCATGGGAACGTTTTCGCACCAATGGTTTAGCAGTATTAATGAGATTGATCAGACGCAGTGGCAACGTTTATTTGGTGATGAACCATTTACTCAACATGCTTTTTTATATGCCCTTGAACAAAGCCAATGCGTAACACAAAAAAGCGGTTGGCAGCCCCATCACCTCGCTATTTTTGAAGATGATACGCTCGTTGCACTTGCACCCGGGTATTTAAAAAGTCATTCATACGGCGAGTATGTATTTGACTGGGCCTGGGCTGAGGCATACGAAAAACACGGTTTAGAATATTATCCCAAGTGGCTATCTGGCATTCCTTTTAGCCCTATTGAAGGCAAGCGTATTGCTATCGAGCACGCTAATCCAAATGCGGTGTATCAGTACATTACAGAGCAACTGAGCATACACAGTGCTCAGCAAGGATGGTCGGGATGGCATGTTAACTTTTGCGACCAAGCTCAAGCAACATCATTAACTGAGCAACACGCCATGCTAAGAGTGGGTGTGCAGTTTCAGTGGTTTAATAAAGGTTTTGAAACCTTTGACGACTTTTTGCAAATACTTAGCTCCCGCAAACGTAAGTCCCTTAAAAAAGAGCGAGCTAAAATAGCGCAACAGAACATTGATATTGAATGGCTGCAAGGAACGCAAATTACGCCCGAGATAATGCAATTGTTTTGTGAGTTTTATCAGCGTACCTACTTAAAGCGCTCTGGTCATTTGGGCTATTTAAATATGGAGTTTTTTACGCTTTTACATGCCTTAATGGCTAACAGTCTCGTTATTATGCTGGCCAAAAAAGACGATAGCGTGATTGCTGCAACACTTAGTTTAGTAGGTAAAAACACGCTTTATGGGCGCTACTGGGGAGCAAGTGAGGAAGTAGATTCGCTGCACTTTGAATTGTGTTATTACCAAGGTATTGAGTTTGCAATAAAGCATAAACTCAACTGTTTTCATTCGGGTGCACAAGGTGAGCACAAAATAGCACGCGGATTTGAACCCGTGCTTACCTACTCTGCTCACCATATTGTTGATGGCGACTTCAGTAATGCAATAAGCGACTACTTAAAGCGTGAACGCGGCCATATTAATATATATAAAGAGCAATGTAGCTCATTACTGCCGTTTAAAAACGAGTAACTGATTATTTGCAGGCATGGCTGTATCGCTAATAAGCGTAAGCCCTGCTTGCTTAGCTAGTTGTTCAACTGCTTCAAAATCTCTTATTCCACTTAACGGATCGCGCTCTGTTAAAAAGGCACTAAAGTCATCATTACTTGGGCTGGTAAATTCACCTTGGTATTTGAATGGCCCATAAATACACAACATACCGTCGCTATTTAAGTGGCGTTTAACACCGTCAAAAAAACGCTCAACTAATTGCCAGCTTACAATATGAAATGTGTTTGCAGTATAAATAGCGTCAACTTTATCTATTGGCCACTCATTATTTAAATCAAGCTCAAGTGGTGCATGTAAATTAGTTGAATTAGCTTCGCGGTGCCATAAATTAATCCCTTCGTGGTTTATAGCACGATCACTTGTATGCCATTGTAAATGTGGTAATTGCTCTGCAAAAAAAACACTATGCTGGCCGGTTCCTGAGCCAACTTCGAGTACTGTTTTAGTATTTTTTAATACAACTTTTAATTGCTCTAAAATAGGGGTTTTATTGTTTTCACAGGCTTGTGAAAATGGCTTTGTCATTACTGTGCACCAAAATTGTAGATTAATGCACAACAGTAAAGCAAATTTAGCTTATTTTGTCGTGATGAAAAAAAGATAATTTTTAAACACTATAACTATCATATGGTTGAGCCGGCTCATTATGGTTGGTACGTAATATGCTTTATATTGTTAACCCACTGAAGGGTTTAACTTATATTAAATTTCAAAGGATAAAATTATGCATATACCCCCTTATACCGCTGTAGACGCGGCCATTGCTATAACCGAAAAAACCACCGACGATCATAGTTACGCCGTTGATATGAGAGCTACAGTAATCGATTTACTTTCGCACCCTAAACATAATCAACAGGCGATGACCAAACATGAAACAGATCAGATATTTATTCTTGGCTACAATTAATACTCAAATTAGTATCACAAATAATTTTTATAATAACTGTTTACACTGAAACCGATTAAATGTAATGATAACTATTATCGTTAAATTGAGTCGGTTTTTTTATGTCTTCAAATTATGCCCAGCATCGTTACCATCAAGAACTCTCTTGTCATTGCTTAAGACCTGGCCTGCATGCACCCATGCTCGTTGCCGATTACATAGAAACCGCCCTTAACGTCGCCAAAAAATTTGAGCAACAACATAATCCCTTGCTTCAAGAGTTTTATCTTAGACGCACACACCATGAAATTATGAACAAAATGTGCGACCCTCTTATACATAATGCTATTCGTAAACAATGTTTAGAGCAGTTATACAAACCTTTATTAGCACTAAAACGGTTTTATAAAGTGCATAACAATACTGCACAATTTTTAATACTTGAGCGTGAAGCTCGTATTCTTAGTCACGAATTCAACCCTTTTTAAGGAGCACACTTATGAGCAACTTTAGAACAGAATCAGACAGCATGGGCGAGCTACAAGTACCTACTGATGCGCTCTATCAGGCGCAAACACAACGAGCAGTTAATAACTTTGCCATTAGTGGTTTATCTATGCCAAAGCAATTTATCACTGCACTGGCTTATATAAAACAAGCTGCTGCGCAAAGTAACTGCGAGCTTGGTCATTTAAGTAAAACTAAAGCCGATGCTATTGAGCAAGCTTGTCAAAGTATTATTGATGGCGAGCATGTTGAGCATTTCCCCGTTGATATTTTTCAAACAGGTTCTGGCACAAGCTCAAATATGAATGCCAACGAAGTTATTGCAACGCTTGCTAGCCGATTAGGCAGTGAAAGCATTCACCCTAATGATGATGTAAACATGGGGCAAAGCTCTAACGATGTAGTCCCTACTGCTATCGCACTCAGTAGCGCAATAAATGTAGTGTATGAATTACTTCCTTCGCTTGAAAACTTATCGCAAAGCCTGGAAAAGAAAAAAGCTGAAGTAGGCCATATAGTTAAAACGGGCCGTACGCATTTAATGGATGCAATGCCTGTAACGTTTGATCAAACACTCAGTGCATGGCAGTCACAAGTTAATCATGCCGCAGCAGGAATTAGACATAGCTTAGAGCGTGTATGCGAACTTGCACAAGGCGGTACAGCTGTTGGAACAGGAATAAATGCCGACCCTAAATTTGCAGCCAAATTTGCAGAAAACCTGAGTGCCAATGTAGGCATTAGATTTACGCCTAGTAGTAACTTTTTTTATAATATAGGTTCACAAGACGCCATCGTCGCGCTTTCTGGGCAATTAAAAGTACTCGCTGTAGCACAAATGAAAATAGCGAACGACCTACGCTGGATGAACTCAGGACCACTTGCGGGCTTAGGTGAAATAGAGCTTGAAGCACTTCAACCGGGCTCATCTATTATGCCAGGTAAGGTAAACCCAGTAATACCAGAAGCCGCAGCCATGGTAAGCGCACAAGTTATTGGCAACGACGCCACGATTACCGTAGCAGGCCAAGCGGGTAATTTTGAGCTAAACGTTATGCTGCCAGTCATTGCGTATAATATTTTACAAAGCATAGAATTACTTGCCAATAGCGCGCAGGCATTGGGCGATAAAGCCATTGCCAGCTTTAAGGTAAATCAGCCTAATATAGATAAAGCGCTCGCTAAAAATCCAATTTTAGTGACGGCACTTAATCCGGTGATCGGTTATGAAAAAGCAGCAAAAATAGCAAAGCAGGCTTATAAAGAAGCCCGCCCTATTATTGATGTAGCCGAACAAGAAACCGATTTACCACGCAGTGAACTCGAAAAACTACTTAACCCCACCAAACTAACGCAGGGTGGACTTTAATAAACGATATTTTTCACTGCTTTAATTACTTGATAATATAGTTTTTATTGCCGTAAAAAATGCACCGTGTATGATAGTGATGAATATTTCATCACTATCAAGGTTTGTTATGCGTACCCCATTGTTAGCCATACTTTTACCACTTTGTTTAACTGCATGCTTAGATAAAGCACCCACTGAAACGCAGCAAGTAACAATCACCTCAGAAACTGAAGCACCAAAGCAAGAGCTACAAAAGCTAAAAGAAAACACTCAATTACAAGAAAATACTAAAAAGAACGTAGTTGCTGAAAAAATACCAAAAGCTGATTTAAAAAACGTTTCAATAGACGATATAAAAGCAGCCAAAACCCAATTAAATACACTAATTGCAGATAAACAATGTGATACAAGCACTCAATGTAGAGTAAATGCAGTAGGTAGTCGCGCATGTGGCGGGCCAAGCAGCTTTGTTGTGTACTCAACAAACGCAGCATCTGAGGAACAAGTAGCTGCCCTTAGCGACAAAATTACTAAGCTTGAAAGTAGTTATAATTCACAAAAAGGGATGATGAGCATTTGTCAGCATTTAACAACGCCAAGCACGCAGTGTGTTGAAAATAAATGTGTTAAACTTGAAGGCTCAGCGGTAAGTGCATTTTAAGGATAACGTTATGAGTTGTTTACCATCGGCAATTAAACTATCAATTTTAAGCATTGCTAGCAGCATTTTATTACTAAGTGGTTGCGCTAGTACTGTGACGTCAAATGAGCAAAGTAAAAACTTATCTGACTTAAACTATGATCTGAATAACATGGTGAGTAATAACAGCTGCACTGCAAGCTTTCAGTGCAAAGTACTTGAAGTGGGCGCCCGCGCATGCGGCGGACCGAGTAAATATGCTGTTTATTCAACGCTAAACACATCTCAAGAAGAAGCAGAACAGCTTGCTCAACAAATAACAAAACAAGAAAACATACAAAATAAAGCACAAGGCTTAACTGATTGTTCTCCTGTACTTGAAGTGCAATCGCTGTGTATTAACCACCAATGCCAGTCGTTTGATATAAAATAAAAACGGCCGCGTATAAGCTAATTTCAGCGTTAACTTAAATACGGAATTAACGCTGAAATTACTACCACCAGTACCACGCAAACACCCGCTTTAATAATGTATTTCATGGGCATTGTTTTAAGCACCCAATACGCATAAATAAAGCGTACAAAATAACTCGCCGCAGTACCAAACAACGCAAAAATAATTAAGTAAGCAATTAAAATAATATTCATAAAAACCTAATTAAATTATTTCACTTTTTTATTTTTAGTGTGAGCTATTAATAAATCAGCTACTTGTTGCTTTACGGCTCGCTTATCATCGCTTTGTACATCAAAGCGACTGGCTAGTTGCGCTATTTCATCATCATTTAAGTTAAACGATAAACGTTGACGCGTTTTTTTAGACTTTACGTCTAAGCCAAGTATTTTTCGGATCATATCTGACGGCGTTAGCTCTTGATCAATTGCCTGCTTTTTTATCAGTTTTTGAACTTCGCTGCTTAGATCAAATGCCATTTGTGTGGCACGTACAGCTTGTTCCTGACGTAACCACTTGTCTTTAGCATCACTCACTTAGCGTCTCCGGGAAACAAGTCTACAATGTCTGACATTGGACGCATGAGCGTTAGCGATACTTCGGTTTCGCCGCCATCCCAAATTTCGATATTTAAACCAAAGCCTTCATTATCTGACGCTAAGCAAATCATTTCACATGGCTCGCCACCTTCTTGCTCATAACGAGGTAATGCTTGGTTGCGGTAGTCTTTATTATGGAAATAACACACATAAGGCGACTCGCTTTGTTGATAGCTTTTAGCTAAAAACTGCATAAAGCGCTCTGGTGTATTTTGCACTGTAATGTGGGTTAACGACTCTTCATCAAAAATACGCGCAAACTCATCAAGGCTAAATATTTCTTCAACTTCGTTTCGCTGAATTTTAATAGAAAAGTTAGCCCACTCTTCGCCGTCATCTTGCTCAATTTGTAAAAATACAACTTGGCCGCTATTTGTCTCAAGTACAAATTCAGTATCACTACTGTGCTGATATTGGTAAGTCTGAATATCAGTAACACGTAACGTTTCACCCTTTAACCATGCAGGATAGGCAAATGAGTCAATAACGCTAAACATGTCGCCTTTTTTAAGATCGCTCGGATGATTAAGTTGACGTTCTGGCTCTTTTTTAGATTTGAAAAAATTAAACATAGGAAGGCTGCCTTTTAAGCAAAAAAGGTAACTGAGAAAAACTCGGTTACCTTTTTAAAGTATAAACGTAATGGTTAGCTATTTTGTTTCGCTTTGATGCGAGCTAAAATATCAGCGCTTTTTGGACTTGTGTCGCCAATGCCTGCTTCAGCCATTTTTGCTTTTAAGTCATCGCCATTTACGTCTGACTCAAGTTGCTTTGCAGCACCAAGCTGGTCACTTCGATCTTGTTGGCGCTGTTTAATGCGTTCAAGCGATTGACGAGCCGATGTCATAGACGAGCTGTTTGTATTAAGCGTGCTATTAACAGCCATTGTTGCTTGCTGTACGCTTTCAGTGGTTTTAACCATTGTAAGCTGACGCTGATTCTCTTTAATCGATTTTTCAGCATCTTTAACTTGCTGCTTAAGCGCAACAATGTGATTGCTAAAGCCAGACAATACTTGCTCGTTTTCAGCTTTTTCAGCTTCAAAGTCACCAATTTTTTCTGCAATTTCTAATGCTAATGCTTCGTTGCCCTTTTCAAGAGCTTGGCCTGCATACGCTTCATGTTCAGCGATTGATGCATCTACAGCGCTAATTTTACGCTTAGTTTGCATTTCTTTGGCCATTACTTCAGTAAGGCTTTTTTTAGCACGGTGAAGTGCATTTTGCGCGTCTGCAATTTCTTGCTCAAAAATACGGATGCCATTTTTGTCTACAATTGCTTCGCCTGCTTCACGAGCGCCGCCACGTACTGCTGTAAATAATTTTTTTAAAATACTCATAATCTTAACTCCACTAACTGGCTATTAATCGTTTAAATACAAGGTCACGGCTTCTAGTGCATCGATAGCGTTATCGGCTAATGTCACTAGTTCGTGGGTAACATCATCCAATGATGAATTTACCGACAGTGCACCAAAAATCGCGTATTTGTTATCGATTTTAGCAAATGCACTCAGTGGAATTGGCACGTTTAAACGTAGTAATGTTTCGTTTAACTCGTTGCGTAATTCACTTTTAACTTCATCTTCGTCAAACAAGTAGCTAATACATAATAACTGCTCTTGCGTTTGCGTAACAAAAATTGGAAGCTCATCATTTCCATCAACAATGACTTGTAAAACATCTTGCTCGCCTGGGTTGGCAATCAAGAAAGACTCAAAGTTAGCGCCTTCAGTTTCAAAAGAAGCTAATTTTATTGAAAGTTCATTTAATTCCATGTCTCTGCCTTTTGTCGTTTGACATATTATGTCTGAGTTAAGATTCTCATGGTCGACATATTATGTCAACCATGTTTTATTAGTTTTTATACAATTCGCTTTCTATTTGCCATGCAGTTCGGTAGTAATCATACAACTGACCAGACCCTAACCTATTGACCTCAATACTTTTAACTTGTTCAAAGTAGTGGTTAGGAAATACAAAACTTGCCAATAAATATTCTTTACTAATCCACCTTGATGGCACAGGCATAGCCGTCGTATCATTAATACGACCACTGGCCGACTGCCCCATTTTAGTCGCTATAGTCCAGCCCCACTGCCCAAAAGAAGGTATGTTTTGCTGATACTGCTCAACATAGCCAAACCCAGCAGCTTTAACTGTTTTAGCAATGCTTAAAAACGCTTTTTTAGCGTGATAAGGTGAGGTTGATTGAACCGCCATTGCGCCATCGGGTGCTAATAGCTGCCGTACATGATTATAAAAGTAGTCACTGTACATTTTATTTAGATCAGGATGATTAGGGTCAGGTAAATCAATTAAAATGGTGTCGAACTGCTTAGATTGGTCAAGTAGCTTTTCAACTTCTAAAAATGCATCACCCACAATTATGTTGGCTCGCGAGTCATGCATCGATTTATTGTTTAGCTGTAGTAATCGCTTATTGATGTGCTCTGGCGGCGTAAAGTCACCGTCTTTATGACCAAATAAATTGAGTAGTTGCGCGTCTAAATCTATTAGCGTTACTTCACTCACAGGCCATTTTAAAACATCTCTAAGTGCAAGCCCGTCACCACCACCAATTATTAATACACGGTCGTGTCTGTTAGAGGCAAGCATTGCAGGGTAAACCAGCATTGAGTGATATATTTGCTCATCAATACTTGAGAACTGTAAACGCCCATTTAAATATAAATCTGTAATTGGCTGAGGTTGGTTTTTGCTTAATCTTTCGGTTAAAACTACGTGTTGGTATTTAGTTGCTTGCGAATAAATTACTTTATCTTTGTATAAAACATTACTTAGATTGTTCATCCAGCTACTGCCAAATACTAAAATAAAGCCAAATAATGCCAGTAATACTATATGGCAAACTAAAAGTGCCTTAGCAAAGCGCACATGGGTATGGTAGCGCCATAAAAACGCGAGTCCTGCGATGATATTAAATAACGCCGTCCACGCTGCAGCTTGCATTATAGGCATTGAGAGCATGATGCTTACCCAAATGGCTGCACCAATACCAGCACCAATATAATCGGCACCATAAATAGTCCCTGCGTTGTTTTCTAAAAAACGGCCATAAACGTGCTGACGAATGCGCGCTATAAGCGGTATTTCCATACCAATAAATAAGCCCAGTATTAAACCAAAAACATAAGGTAGAAAACGTGACCACTCTTGTAGCTTTTGAAATACGTAACCATTAAGTACAACATCAGGGGGTAAATTAAAAATGCTCGAAAATAAATGAGGAAGAGAATAACTAACTGCTATTACACCCGCTATCGCTAAAATGCAGCCCATGCCAACCAAAGCAATAATGCTTTCTAGCCAAGCAAAAGCGGTAAATGCATCTTTGAACCAGCGCGCTAAAAAAGCGCCTAAGCCCATTGCTACAATCATAGTACCAATCATGGCGTAAATAGCGCTCTCTACTGAGCCAAGTACACGGCCCGCATAATGAGACAGTAAGTATTCATAAATAAGGCCGCACCCAGCAAGCACGGCCATAACAGTAATAAGTAGTATATCGTGCCCAAGTAAGCGAGACTTACTTGGGGGAGTGTTGGTTGATGACACTGATTATGCGCCTAGTAATGTTGCCATAGTGATACCTACAGCAAATGATACTGCTGCAGAAATAGTAGCTACACCTACATTTTTTTGACGATTAACTTCATCGGAAATATCGCAACCAGATAAAATTATTTTAATTGTCACTAAGTGCAAAATAATAAATGCAACAAGGCTCACTACTGCGCTAATAGCCCAGTATAGTAAACTCGCATTAATATTATCAGCCGCGTAAGGTGCAACACCCGTTGCTGCTGTAATAGCTAATGCACTACCTATTAAAAATCCAGCGTAACGAATACCCACAGCTAAGTTACCATCAACAATTGCTTGTTGTAGGCAGTCGCCACTTTTATTTGTACGTTTAAATAACTGCACTCGGTACTGGCTAACAAGTAGTAATACAACACTACCTATAATAAAGGCGGCAATTACAATTGGAAGACCATGCCAACCGTCAGTAGCCACCCATAAAAGAGCTGAGCGAATAACGATAGCAACACTGACAACATGGCCAAAATCAATTATTGAAGCTGTAACGTTACCTTTAACTATTTCGTCGTGCAGGCTTACTTTACGAAGCGCTACTTTATCTTGAAAAAAGTGACCCAACTTAATAAGTACAATTGCTAATGCGCCGTAAGCTAACATTTGTAGTGCTTCTTGTTGTAGTGTTGCAGCAAAAGCTCCGCTACTTACACCCGTTAATACAATCGCCAGTGCCACTAAGCCAGCGGCAAAGCTAATACCAAAAGCAAAGTTATCACGCTCTGTTATTTCATCATTTGCATGTAAGTTTGAAACCCAGCCTTTTATATATTTAAGGCTTACAAATAATAAAACAATAATTGCAAAATCAATCGCCAGCGCTTGCAGTGACCACATAGTTATTCCATTAAATTCATACATATTATTCTAACTCCAACTTTATTCTTTTACTTACCACGGCTCACGCCACGAGAGGTTCTGCTACCGCTATCACGCACCGATCCTGAGCTATTGCTATAACTGCTCGAACGAGAATAACTACTGCGGCTTTTTGCTGGCGTATAACTACTACGGCTTAAACCTGATGCACCTGTTTTTTTACTCGCATAAGGGCTTGTAAACTGCTTACCTTGGCGTTGGTATGTTTGGCGCGTGCGTGTTTCTAGCGCGCTTTGGGTTTTAATTTGTTTAGGGCTTGAATAACGCGAGCGGCCATAGTCATTGTAATAGCTATACTTTCGGCGCTTACTCCAGCTTCCATATTCAACACGATCAAATACATCACCTAAAATACGGTACATTCCGTACCATTGCCAAAAGCTAATACCGTTACTATTTGATTGCCAGTTACCATAGTTAGGGTTACCTACCATTTGGTTACCAACACCCTCACCTTCAGCTTGCTTACTAATTGCGCCTACACGCGCTAAAGTGCCTTTGGACATATCAGCTAGCATATTAATAGGATCGGTTAACGCATCAGAAAATAGCGTAGGTTTAGATGCATCACGCAACAAATCAATGCTATGTAACGTATCTTCGTAAGGAGGAATTAAGTAAGTTCCTTTAATATCTTTAAGTCGCTGTGTTAAGCCACTATAAAGTGCGCCTTGGCGCGTTGCATCAAGGGTAATTACATCAACAACTTTTGTAAGCTCTGGTTGTTGTTTTTTAAGAAGCTCGCCATATTCTTTAAGTAACACAGCATTGCGTACACTTCCATTATCGAGTGCAGTACCAAGCTGAGACAGCTCCGTATCTACCTTTTTAATAGACTCTTGAATTGTTTGTTGCAGCTGCTCTTCTTTCGATTGACAACCCATAAGCACTGCGAACAAACAAAACAGGCTTATAAGTTTCCAAGCTTTAATATTCGACATTCATGTCACCTGATTTACTAAATTAACTCAGGTAGTTTTACACAGGTCACTTATTAAACCAAGAATGAAATTGCAACAAAATGAGAAGAAACGTGGGACTCTGTAATCAGGGTCTGATTTATTGAGAATTTAGTGAAAATATTAAGCTATATCGTAAGGTTAGAATTGAAGTTTAAGCGTTATAAGGGGGTACTTACAGTGATTTTAGCGTCGGGAGTCGCTGCGCTCGCCCGCCCTACGTGATGCGTGTTGATGTGAGTGTGTGTTAATTGCGCGCATTTCACTTTTCTGCAGACGTAAAAAAGCCCGAATCGTTAGATTTAGGCTGTCTACAATGTGAAGCTTGTGTAATGTCATAGTGCCCACAGCGGTAGAAAGTCACGTAGCAAATGCTACTTTATTGGCCGACTGAGATATTGAGGGGTTTTGTTGTGATTCTAGCGTCGGGAGTCGCTGCGCTCGCCCGACCTACGTGATGCGTATTGATGTGAGTGTGTGTTAATTGCGCGCATTTCACTTTTCTGTAGACGTAAAAAAGCCCGAATCGTTAGATCCGGGCTTTCTACAATTTGAAGCCTGGTAATGTCCTACTTTCACATAGCAAATGCTACACTATCATCGGCGCTGTTTCGTTTCACTACTGAGTTCGGCATGGAGTCAGGTGGGTCCAAAACGCTATTGTCACCAAGCAAATTAGGTGCAAAGAATCAATGACAAGCACGTAGTGCTACCATTTTCTTTGCGCAAGGTGCCTCAACTTTAACGCTACGCGCTAAGAGTCACCTCTTGAATTTGGAAAATATCTGATAATATTTTTTAAGTCTTTCTAAGTAATATCTACTTTAGTCATATTAACTTCTGTCAAACTGTCGCATAAAACGCGTTTGGCGTTGTATGGTTAAGCCTCACGGGTAATTAGTACAAGTTAGCTTAATGGCTCACACCACTTCCACATCTTGCCTATCAACGTTGTAGTCTTCAACGGCCCTTCAGAGACTTTAAAAGTCTAGTGAGAACTCATCTCGAGGCCTGCTTCGCGCTTAGATGCTTTCAGCGCTTATCAGTTCCGAACGTAGCTACCGGGCAATGCCATTGGCATGACAACCCGAACACCAGCGGTTCGTTCACTCCGGTCCTCTCGTACTAGGAGCAACCCCTCTCAATTCTCAAACGCCCACGGCAGATAGGGACCGAACTGTCTCACGACGTTCTAAACCCAGCTCGCGTACCACTTTAAATGGCGAACAGCCATACCCTTGGGACCGACTTCAGCCCCAGGATGTGATGAGCCGACATCGAGGTGCCAAACACCGCCGTCGATATGAACTCTTGGGCGGTATCAGCCTGTTATCCCCGGAGTACCTTTTATCCGTTGAGCGATGGCCCTTCCATTCAGAACCACCGGATCACTATGACCTACTTTCGTACCTGCTCGACGTGTCTGTCTCGCAGTTAAGCTGGCTTCTACCATTACACTAACCGTACGATGTCCGACCGTACTTAGCCAACCTTCGTGCTCCTCCGTTACTCTTTAGGAGGAGACCGCCCCAGTCAAACTACCCACCAGGCACTGTCCGTAACCCCGATTCAGGGGCCAACGTTAGAACATCAAAACTACAAGGGTGGTATTTCAAGGTTGACTCCACAACAACTAGCGTCGCTGCTTCAAAGTCTCCCACCTATCCTACACATGTAGGTTCAATGTTCAGTGCCAAGCTGTAGTAAAGGTTCACGGGGTCTTTCCGTCTAGCCGCGGGTACACAGCATCTTCACTGCGATTTCAATTTCACTGAGTCTCGGGTGGAGACAGCGTGGCCATGGTTACACCATTCGTGCAGGTCGGAACTTACCCGACAAGGAATTTCGCTACCTTAGGACCGTTATAGTTACGGCCGCCGTTTACCGGGGCTTCGATCAAGAGCTTCTCCCTAAGGATAACCCCATCAATTAACCTTCCGGCACCGGGCAGGTGTCACACCGTATACGTCATCTTGCGATTTTGCACAGTGCTGTGTTTTTAATAAACAGTCCCAGCCACCTGGTCACTGCGGCTCCCGTCCGCTTAGAGAGCAAGTCTCATCACAGATAGGAGCGTACCTTCTCCCGAAGTTACGGTACGATTTTGCCTAGTTCCTTCACCCGAGTTCTCTCAAGCGCCTTAGTATTCTCTACCTGACCACCTGTGTCGGTTTGGGGTACGATTCCATATAATCTGAAGCTTAGAGGCTTTTCCTGGAAGTATGGCATCAGCAACTTCATCACCGTAGTGACTCGTCTCGTGTCTCAGGTTTAATGTTTGTCCGGATTTACCTAAACAAACGCCCTACTCACTTTCACATAGACTACCAACGCTATGCTTGCTTAGCCTGCTCCGTCCCCCCATCGCAATTATATCGAGTACAGAAATATTAATCTGTTTCCCATCGACTACGCCTTTCGGCCTCGCCTTAGGGGTCGACTTACCCTACCCTGATTAACATGGGATAGGAACCCTTGGTCTTCCGGCGTGGGAGTTTTTCACTCCCATTATCGTTACTCATGTCAGCATTCGCACTTCTGATACCTCCAGCATACCTCCCGGTACACCTTCAACGGCTTACAGAACGCTCCCCTACCACTCAGAATAAATTCTGAATCCGCAGCTTCGGTGCATAGTTTAGCCCCGTTACATCTTCCGCGCAGACCGACTCGACCAGTGAGCTATTACGCTTTCTTTAAAGGATGGCTGCTTCTAAGCCAACCTCCTGGCTGTCTGGGCCTTTCCACATCGTTTCCCACTTAACTATGACTTTGGGACCTTAGCTGGCGGTCTGGGTTGTTTCCCTCTTCACGACGGACGTTAGCACCCGCCGTGTGTCTCCCGGATATTACTTTACGGTATTCGGAGTTTGCAAAGGGTTGGTAAGTCGGGATGACCCCCTAGCCTTAACAGTGCTCTACCCCCGTAAGTATTCGTCCGAGGCTCTACCTAAATAGATTTCGGGGAGAACCAGCTATCTCCCGGTTTGATTAGCCTTTCACTCCTAGCCACAGGTCATCCCCTAACTTTTCAACGTTAGTGGGTTCGGTCCTCCAGTTGATGTTACTCAACCTTCAACCTGCCCATGGCTAGATCACCGGGTTTCGGGTCTATACCTTGCAACTATTCGCCCAGTTAAGACTCGGTTTCCCTACGGCTACCCTATTCGGTTAACCTCGCTACAAAATATAAGTCGCTGACCCATTATACAAAAGGTACGCAGTCACCCAACAAGTGGGCTCCTACTGCTTGTACGTACACGGTTTCAGGTTCTATTTCACTCCCCTCACAGGGGTTCTTTTCGCCTTTCCCTCACGGTACTGGTTCACTATCGGTCAGTTGGGAGTATTTAGCCTTAGATGATGGTCCACCTATATTCAGTCAAAGTTTCACGTGCTCCGACCTACTCGATTTCACTTAAAATGTCTTTTCATGTACGGGACTATCACCCTGTATCGTGGCGCTTTCCAGCAGCCTTCCATTAACACATAATAAGCTTAAGGGCTGTTCCGATTTCGCTCGCCGCTACTTTCGGAATCTCGGTTGATTTCTTTTCCTACGGGTACTTAGATGTTTCAGTTCTCCGCGTTCGCCTCGTTAACCTATGTATTCAGTTAACGATACCTGCAAGCAGGTGGGTTTCCCCATTCGGAAATCTTAGTCTCAAGCGCTTTTTACTAGCTTGACTAAGCTTATCGCAAGTTAATACGTCCTTCATCGCCTCCAACTGCCAAGGCATCCACCGTGTACGCTTAGTCACTTAACCATACAACCCAAACGGGTCTTTGTTTTATGACAGTTTAACTTCGCCAGAAGTCAATATTGAATACTAAAGTAGATACCAATCAATCAACTCATAAGAGTTAACTAAATGGCACTGAATGGTACTGCTACCATTCTTTTTTTACTTTTGAAAACTCTTGATAAATACAATGTATCTATCAGAATTTTATTATCAGCTTTTCCAAATTTTTAAAGAGCA
>NZ_AUTP01000366.1:0-25185 GCF_000498075.1 Pseudoalteromonas sp. TAB23 | reverse complement strand
TTAATGCCGATCAGTTAAGAAATATTTAACGATCCATTGACCGATCTTCTGGTTAGTTTATAAAGGCTTCTGAATTTATTCAGGAGCCTTTTATTTTGCAACTCACTACCGCACTTTCTCTAGCCAATAGCTACGCACCCAATTCAGAAGGCTTAGGTCAACTGAGTGATTTTTTATGCCCTGAGTTTATCAAACAATGCGCAGAAACCGCAGGTGTCGCGACGATAAGGAAAAGAAGGCTTCCTGTTGAGATGGCCGTTTGGACAGTCATTTGTATGTCGTTTTATCGTGAAGACCCACTGTGGAGTATTGTCAGTAAATTAGGGCTCGCTTTACCAGGTAAAAAAGAACTCGTTGCGCCCAGCGCGGTTGTACAGGCTAGGCAGCGGCTTGGGGCTGATGCCGTTAAACAGGTTTTTGAGCAAAGTCAGCAAATGTGGAATGCTGATGCGAACCATCCCACATGGTGCGGGCTATCACTACTGGGTGTTGATGGTGTCATTTGGCGCACACCGGATACTGCTGAAAATCAACATGCATTCTCCATGTGGAAAAATCAGTATGGTGACACGGCCTTCCCTCAGGTTCGCATGGTGTGTTTGATGGAGTTAACTAGTCATTTATTAATGGGGAGCGCCTTTGATAGTTGTCGTACAAGTGAAATGGTGTTGGCTGAAGACTTAATCGAGGCAACACCCGATAACTCACTGACGTTATTTGATAGAGGCTTCTATTCTCTAGGCTTACTCAATCGTTGGCATCATGCTGGGGTAAATAGGCATTGGCTTCAACCGATGAGAAAAGGCACGCAATATGAAATTGTTCGCTCTCTAGGTCGTCAAGACAAACTCATCAAGCTAAAAGCAACAGCACAAGCGAGAAAAAAGTTCGACGATTTACCAGAGAGCATTGAAGTTAGGCTAGTCACAAAAACGGTTAAGGGGAAAGAGGTGAATATACTCACTTCATTAACAGACCCAATGCGTTTCCCTAAGGCTGAAATTGTTGACCTCTATAGTGATCGGTGGGAAATTGAACTTGGTTATCGAGAAATGAAACAAACCTTACTGAATAGTCACTTTACGCTACGCAGCAAGAAACCTGAGATGATAGCGCAAGAATTATGGGGCGTAATGTTGAGCTATAACTTGCTCCGATACCAGATGGTGAAAATGGCGCAGAAAAAATCTGGAATATATGCAAAACACCTGAGTTTTACGACGTGTGCTATTAGTATTATTAACCTTATTCATACAATGTTTATAGAAAATGCAGGACGGATACCTAAATCAATAGAGCAATTACAAGCTCAAGTTGAACATCACATATTGCCGATAAAACGGGAGCGGGCGTATCCGAGGTGTGTGAAACCAAAACCCAGTAAATACCCCAATAAAAAAAGCCAGTCAGCTGTTAACTGACTGGCATTAATCTTCACGGTAGCTTTTTAAAAATACAAAACGTACGTTATTTTAGCTTGCTATCAAGCTCTTCTATTTTAGCTTTCCAGATTGCAGGGCCTTGTGTATGCGCATTGGCGCCTTCACTGTCTACTGCAACGGTCACTGGCATATCTTCTACTTCAAATTCATAAATAGCTTCCATACCTAAATCTTCAAAAGCAACTACGCGTGCTTTTTTAATCGCTTTAGATACTAAGTAAGCTGCGCCGCCTACAGCCATCAAATAAACAGATTTATGCTCTTTAATAGACTCAACCGTTGCAGGGCCACGTTCAGCTTTACCAATCATGCCTACAATGCCTGTTTTTTCTAGCATCATATCGGTGAATTTATCCATGCGAGTAGCTGTTGTAGGGCCTGCAGGACCAACTGCTTCATCGCGTACCGCGTCTACTGGTCCAACGTAATAAATAAATTTATTATCAAAGTCTACGCCTTTTGGTAAACCTTCACCTGAATTGATCATATCTTGCAGACGTTTATGCGCTGCATCACGACCTGTTAAAATAGTGCCCGAAAGTAAAACAGTTTCACCCATTTTCCATTCTTGAACATCTTTTTTAGTCAGTGTATTTAAGTCAACACGACGTGTGCCTTCGCCCACTTCAAATGTTACTTGTGGCCAATCTTCTAGCTTAGGTGCTTTTAAATTAGCAGGGCCAGAACCGTCAAGTGTAAAATGTACATGGCGAGTTGCCGCACAGTTAGGGATCATTACTACAGGTTTTGAAGCTGCATGCGTTGGTGCTGTTTTAATTTTAACATCAACAACCGTTGTTAAACCGCCTAAGCCTTGTGCGCCAATACCTAATTTATTAGCACGGTCAAAAATTTCTAAACGCAGTTTTTCTTCAGTCGTTTCTGCGCCGCGTTCCATTAGTTCATGGATATCAACCGGATCCATTAACGACTCTTTAGCCATTACTGCCGCTTTTTCAGCCGTACCACCAATACCTATACCTAGCATGCCTGGCGGACACCAACCAGCACCCATTGTTGGTAGTGTTTTTTCTACCCATTCAGCAACATCATCTGACGGGTTTAACATAACCATTTTACTTTTGTTTTCAGAGCCGCCGCCTTTAGCCGCAACCATTACTTCTACTTTACCACCAGCCACTAAATCAATATGCACAACCGAAGGCGTATTATCTTTCGTGTTTTTACGCGTGCCAGCAGGGTCTGCAACAATAGATGCACGTAAAGGGTTATCTGGATTCAAATATGCACGACGAGTACCTTCATCAACCATTTGTTGAACGGTTAAATCTGTTTTATCCCACTTAACATCCATACCTACTTTAACAAAACAGGTAATAATACCGGTATCTTGGCAAAGTGGACGCTTGCCTTCAGCCGACATGCGTGAGTTAATTAAAATTTGTGCAATGGCGTCTTTAGCCGCTTTACTTTGTTCTTTGTTGTAAGCTTTTTCGAGAGCTTGAACAAAATCAAGTGGGTGATAGAACGAAATATATTGCAATGCATCTTCAATGCTATCAATAAAGTCTTGCTGACAAATTGTACTCATAGTGGTTCCTTAAGTTACCGTTACGCGTTGTCGCGTAATCTAAATCAAACCGGTGACGGTGGTTTGCACTGTTTTTTACAGCTTAGTGCTGCCAAAAAATTTGACTTATGATACCCTCCCAGCCCGTTTCGAGCCAGTTCTTAAAGGGGCAGTAAATGCTAAACAATAAAAAAAATTGTATTAAATTAGGCATAACACAAAACTGCATTGACGTTTTTGCGCATTTTTCACATTTGCCTTATGCAATTCTATTAGATTCTGCAAATAGTAATCATATAAACAGCCGTTTTGATATTATTGCCATTGAGCCGCAAAGTACCCTTGAAGTAAAAAATAATAAAAGCTTTTTAAATAATATGGAAAGTAGTGATAACTGCTTTGAAATTATGAATAATGAGCTTTCGCATCTTGATAAAACAAAAGCCGATTACGATTTACCCTTTAACGGCGGCTGGCTTGGCTACTTTGGCTACGACCTAGGCCGTACAATTGAAAACATCCCCACTCGTGCTATCGAAGATATTAATCTTCCCCAAATGGCTATTGGCCTTTACTTAGATGCCCTTATTTACGACAAGCAGCAACAAAGCTGGTTTTATGTATCGCAGCCAAACACCGATCGATTAGCGCTTTATGAGCAATACTTAAATACACACGCTAACTCCCAAGTTAATACGCAGTCCTTTGCCCTAAACAGCGACTGGCAATCAAATATGAGCGAAACGGAATACGCTGCAAAGTTTGCCCAAATTGAGGAGTATTTAAAAAGTGGCGATTGTTACCAAATTAATTTAGCGCAGCGCTTTAACGCTCAGTTTGAAGGCTCCCCTTGGGCAGCTTATATTAAACTGCGTGAGGCAAATAAAGCGCCGTTTTCAAGCTTTATAAATCACCCTCAAGGAGCTATTTTATCAATTTCTCCTGAGCGCTTTATATCTGTAAACAATAACGTTGTAGAAACCAAGCCTATTAAAGGAACACTGCCGAGAAAAGCAAATGCACTAGAGGATCAACAACAAGCGAAAATACTCGCAGCATCAGCTAAAGATCGCGCTGAAAATGTAATGATTGTTGATTTACTACGTAACGACTTAGGCAAAGTAGCAAAACCTGGCAGCGTTCACGTCCCTTCGCTTTTTGCTATTGAAAGCTTTCCGGCAGTGCATCATTTAGTAAGCACGGTCACCTCAGAACTTGATGAAGGTAAAACAGCGGTCGATCAGCTAAAAGCGGCTTTTCCGGGTGGCTCAATCACCGGTGCGCCAAAAATTAGAGCGATGGAAATAATTGAAGAATTAGAACCGCATCGCCGCAGCATTTATTGTGGTTCAATTGGTTATTTAAGTGCATGTGGAAATATGGATACGAGTATCACTATTCGCACATTGGTGTGCCACAAAGCGCAAATTTACTGCTGGGCAGGTGGCGGAATAGTCGCTGATTCTAAAGTCGAATTGGAATATCAAGAAACTTACGATAAAGTAAATAAAATCCTCCCTTTATTAAAACAGTAGGTCGCTTTGAATAGTGAACACATTATGGCGCGGTTTCTGTTAAGCCCTACAGCTGCGCCAAATCAGTTAAAAGACACACGTAAAAAACGCGCTAGCGCTGTTATGCTGCCAATTATTGATATAGATAACCATGCACATATTTTACTGTGTAAACGCCCTACTTATTTACACCATCACCCTGGGGAGATTTGTTTGCCCGGAGGCAAGTTTGAAGTAAGCGACATTACCCTTCGCACCACAGCACTTCGCGAACTAAAAGAAGAGCTAAATATTGCCCAAAGCAACGTTAATGTATTAGGTCACTTACCTGAGTATTCAACCTTAACGGGTTTTAGTATTAGCCCCTATGTGGGTTTACTCAAAAAAAACACCACCTGGGAAAATGACTATAATGAAGTACAAGCGAGCTTTTTGCTCTCTGTTACTGAATTAAATAACGAAGCTAACTGGCAACCCTTACCTTTTCAACGATTTGGGAAAACGGTTATTTTGCAAGGTTTTAAAACGCCGCATGGTTTACTTTGGGGTGCGACTGCAAGCATTATAAAAAACTTTACAAAACAACTCGCCTTACCAGTTTAAATCTTCGTTATTAGTAGTTACACAATCACAATTCCACGTTATCATGCTCGACCGTTCAAAGAGCAGCTTCGTGCTGATAAAACAAAGTAGAGACACACACATTATGATCAGTGCATTTGATATGTTTAGCATTGGTATTGGCCCTTCGTCATCACACACCGTTGGCCCAATGCGCGCATCACGCTTATTTGTTAATGACCTACAAGAACAACAATTATTAGCAAATGTTACCGATATTAAAGTAGAGCTTTATGGCTCTCTTGGTCAAACAGGTGTTGGCCATGGCTCGGGTAAAGCCGTAATTCTTGGTTTAGCCGGTTACGATCCTGAAACAATTGATGCCGATTTAGTCGACGACATTTTAGCGACCATTGAAAAAGATCAGGTTATTTATTTAAACAAAACACATAAAGCCAAATTCCCAAAACAAGGTGCTATTGTTTTTCATCGTCGTAAAACACTGCCTAAGCATTCTAATGCAATGGAAATTATCGCCTCAAACAACGGCGAAAAAATTTACAGCAAAGTATATTACTCTATTGGCGGTGGCTTCATTGTTACCGACGAAGAGTTTGAAAACGAAAAACAGGCGGCCCTCGATATTAGAGAAGAAAATCCAGCCCCCTTCCCATTTGGTAGCGCAAAAGAACTACTAGAGATGTGTAAAGAGTCTGGGTTTAGTGTTTCTACCTTGATGATGAAAAACGAAAAAACACTGCGCACTGAAGACGAAGTAAAAGACACATTGTTCCATATTTGGAAAGTAATGATGGCTTGTATTGACCGTGGTATGCGCACCGAAGGTATTTTACCTGGCGGCTTAAAAGTAAAACGCCGTGCGCCAAGCTTATACTTAAAACTAAATATAGAGGTCAGTAACGACCCGCTTCGTGCAATGGACTGGGTTGATTTATTTGCCCTTGCCGTAAACGAAGAAAACGCTGCAGGTGGCCGTGTAGTTACCGCACCAACTAATGGTGCTGCGGGTATTTTACCGGCTGTGCTTATGTACTATCACACATTTGTGAAAGAAGTAGACCGCGATATAGCCACGCGTTATTTATTAACCGCTGCTGCTATTGGTATTTTATATAAAAAGAATGCCTCTATATCGGGTGCCGAAGTAGGTTGCCAAGGTGAAGTCGGCGTTGCGTGCTCTATGGCTGCAGGCGCATTAACAGAAATTGTTGGTGGCAATGTTGTGCAAGTAGAAAACGCAGCAGAAATTGGTATGGAACATAATTTAGGCCTAACGTGCGACCCTGTTGGTGGCTTAGTACAAGTACCGTGTATTGAACGTAATGCAATGGGCGCTATTAAAGCAATTAACGCTTCACGTTTAGCTATACGTGGCAGTGGCGAGCAAAAGGTATCACTTGATAAAGTGATTAAAACCATGCTTGAAACTGGTAACGATATGAAAACCAAATACAAAGAAACCGCTCGCGGTGGACTAGCAGTTAATATTATCGAATGTTAATCAGCTCGCTATAAAAAGAAAAAGCCGCCTATTTTTAAAATAGGCGGCTTTTTTATTATTCGTTTAATGTAGTGACATTATTTAACGGGTAACTCTATATCTGCAAATAACTTATCTACGTCATCTTGGTTACGTAATAAGCTTGCTCGCTCCACGCGCTCTTTAGTTAAGTGCGGTGCAAAACGTTCGATAAAATCATACATATAAGTACGTAAAAAGCTGCCCTTTCTAAAACCAATTTTGGTCGTGCTAGCTTCAAATAAGTGGCTTGCATCAATACACACTAAATCGGTATCGCTCACTTGATCTATCGCCATTGAAGCAACAACACCAACTCCTAAACCCAGTCGTACGTATGTTTTTATAACATCAGCATCGGTTGCGGTAAATACAATGTGTGGTTCAAGCCCGTGTGCGCTAAACGCTTTATCTAACTCTGAGCGGCCCGTAAAACCAAATACATATGTAATGAGTGGATATTGAGCAATATCAGCAACGGTTAAATTATTTGCCTTTTTAGCCAACGGATGGTCTTTAGCGACAACAATACTGCGATTCCAATGGTAGCAAGGCAGCATAACTAAATCTGAATACAAATGCAGTGCTTCTGTTGCAATAGCAAAATCGGCATCACCGCGTGCTGCAGCATCCGATATTTGCTGTGGAGTACCTTGGTGCATATGAAGCGATACCGCAGGGTATTTTTTCATAAACCCTTGAATTACGTTAGGCAAAGCATAACGAGCTTGGGTATGTGTTGTAGCAATATTTAACTTACCTTGATCAGGTAGCGTATGCTCATTAGCAACGGCTTTAATACCTTCTACTTTAGAGAGTATTTCACGAGAAATATTAATAATATCTTCGCCGGCACCGGTTACATGCGTTAAATGCTTACCACTGCGACCAAAAATTTGCACACCCAACTCATCTTCTAACATGCGTACTTGTTTAGAAATTCCTGGCTGCGAGGTAAATAAACTCTCAGCAGTCGCTGAAACATTTAATTTATGATTTTGTACTTCTACGATGTATCTGAGTTGTTGTAATTTCATGGCTGCAAATTTTAACGTTATTATTCATATTATTTATAAAGGCAATACCGCTTAAAACCAAGTGTTATTTACGTAAAATAGCACTTTAGGTCTTTAGGTGTGCAATTATCTGATTAGAGCTCAAGGCTAGCATAATAAATATGCTTCAGGTAGCGATGATTATTCAGCTTTAGTTTATAAGCCCTTAGGCTTACTGCAGTTTATAAAGAGCTCAACCTATCAATTTTTTGGTATATTTTTTAAGTTAATCGGCGCAAAGCTACCCTGTTAACGTATATTTAATGTAAGATTAAATAATTAGGTTATATATCCGAGAATTACACCATGATCGTTTCTATTATAATAGTGCTTATAGTTGCATTGATTGTGATTGCACTTTGGGTAAGTGCTGTACAACAACACAAAGAAAAACAAGAGGCAGAACGCCGTAAAGAGCTTACAAAACAAAAAGCTATAATAGAAGAAACAGAAGAGGCACTAATGAATAGTGCTAACATCCCCCTTTCTGAAAATCTAATTCGTACATTACAGCGCCGTATTTACGAAGCCTTAAATACAATGGTTACTAACTCGCAAACATCTAAAGCACTTAAAAGCCGCTTAAGTGAAGCAAAAACGCACTTATCTAATCCAGTTCAAGATAATAGCAATGAAGCTTTAACGCTACCGAGTAATGACAAACAACTTGTAGGCCTAATTCAAGGCATTAAAAAATTACGCTCAATTTTACGCTCTGAACACAGCAAAGGTCGTATTGATAGCCAAGTTTTTGTTTTAGAAGATAAACGTCTCGAAAAACTACAACTGCGTATTAATATTGAAAGCCAAATAAAACGTGGCTTGTCTGCCCGCNCGCTCAGCCAGTATGGTTGGCTCAGCAAGACAGTATTTTGAAAAAGCGCAGGCAACACTCAGCGCAGTTACCTACTCTGATGAATATGTAACAACAAAACGGCTAGAAGTTGAGGGTTACTTAGAGGCAATTAGTGTTGAACTGAGAGCTTCTAATGCAAGCGCACTTAAAAAGAAAACAGAAGAAGAGCAAGACGACTTAGATATACTGTTTGCTCCTAAAAAGAAATGGTAGTGCTTTTATAAAAGCATTAAAAAAGCCTGCACAAATTAAAATTTGTGCAGGCTTTTTTGTATTTTTTGTTAGCTATTAAGACAAAAATGCAAACTTGAAAACAAACAAGGCTGTTAATATCCAAACACTAATACTGACTTGATCTTGCTTACCACACAATACTTTAACCGCTGTATAAGATATAAAACCAAGTGCAATACCGTGCGCAATCGAAAACGTTAATGGTGTCATTAGTAGTACCACAGTAACAGGAATTGCATCGGTCATATCATCCCAGTTTACAAACTTTAAATTTTGCAGCATCAGAACAGCGACATATAAAATAGCGCCTGCCGTAGCATAAGCCGGTACCATTTGTGCAAGCGGTGCAAAAAACATCATTAGTAAAAAGCAAATACCTACAACTACAGCCGTTAAACCAGTTCGTCCGCCAACAGATACGCCAGCAACCGATTCTATATACGATGTAGTCGTAGACGTACCTAGCATCGCACCTGCAATTGTTGCTGAGCTGTCAGCACTTAATGCGCGTCCTAAACGAGGCATGTTACCTTTTTCATCAGCTAAACCTGCTTTTTGAGTTACCGCAACTAATGTACCCGAAGTATCAAAAAGATCGACAAACAAGAAAGCAAAAATAACACTCATCATTGATATATCAAAAGCGGCTGCAAAATCTAGCTGCATAAAAGTAGGCATTATTGATGGTGGCATAGCCATAACACCGTGATATTCAACAAGCCCCAAACTTAAAGCAATGCCAGTCACTAATAAGATACTAATAAGCACGCCACTTTTAAAATCGCGGTATAAAAGCGCTGCAATTACAAAAAAGCTTAATATAGCCAGTAACGGTCCTGGAGAAGTAATGTCGCCCAACTGCACTAATGTTGCCGGGCTTGAGACAATAATGCCTGCATTTTTAAGGGCAATTAATGCTAAAAAAGCACCTATACCCGTTGCGATTGCTCGCTTGAGCACCAGAGGTATGGCATTAATAATCCACTCTCTGACTTTAAATAAGCTTAAAAACAAAAATATACAACCCGACATAAATACAGCCCCTAACGCGGCTTGCCAGGTATACCCCATTCCTAATACGACACCATACGTAAAAAAGGCATTTAGCCCCATACCAGGCGCTAATGCTAATGGATAATTAGCCCATAAACCCATTATAAAACAGCCTATCGCAGCTGCTATACATGTCGCTACAAATGCAGCCCCTTGATCCATCCCAGCCTCTGCAAGCATAGCCGGGTTTACAAATACAATGTATACCATAGTTATAAAGGTAGTTAGGCCAGCAACGCATTCGCGTTTAACTGTTGAATTATTTTCGCTCAGTTTAAATAAGGCTTCGAACATAATAAACTTGTGATAGTAAAAAGTGGCGAGATTTTAACATAAAAATTATCTTTTACAGGACATTTTACCTTGCTATATACTAAACTGTTAGAGTAGTTAAAATAATAAATGAACCAATATGCTTAAAACAACACCTTGTGAGCAAGACTTAGAGCAACAGCTAGATAATATTTTAGGTTTTGTTACTCAACCCGAAAATACCTCTGTGCCCGTTGATAATAAAAAAGATGGGCAAAGTACGTTAAATAAAGCCCTATATTATTTAAAAAATAATCAAGCTCCATTGGCTGCAAAATGGATGCGACTTGCTGCAATGGCGGGAAACCATAGAGCACAGTTTTATTTAGGTTTATTTTTTGTGAAAGGTGAAGGCGTGCCACAAAGTGTATTTCATGCTGTAGCTTGGTTAAGCTTAGCAAGTAGCCAAGGGTACGCCCCTGCCACTGCAGCGGTTACAGATATACGCAAACATATCGAAACTAAGCGATTTAAAGATGCTCAATGTTATGCGGCAAGTTTGTACGAACAAATCCACCAACTCCAGTTTTCTCATATGATCCCTCGCACGAGTGAAAACACATAAGCTAGCTATGGCAGAAGTACTGTATGCAGTGTTAAAAAATACTGTATATGGTTATAAAGATAATCCTATACAGTATGAAACCCCAAAATGAAGACACTACTCAAAAATTTATTTTTAGAATACCTCCTCAAAAATAATTCCATAACAAGCTGATTAATAAAGAATTATAAATTCAAAAAATAAAAACAATGATCAAAAGCTGAATAACTGTACAAATAAATAGCATAAAAGGCTTGCACGAAAGCACTGTATAAACTACTGTATATGAATACTGTATAAAAACCCAGTGAGTGAAATTATGTTACAGCCTATTACCGTAAGAACAGTTAAAAGTTACCAACAAGACGAGCAAAGCGATTGCGTAAATTTAATTCAAATTGAAGATGAAATTTCAGCGACCTTTGAGCTTTTAAAAGTATTACACCAATACAATAGCTCTAATGCATGGACGTTACTAATTGCTCCAGATCATGTACCTAGCAAAGCTTTACTTGACTCATGCTCTATTGATACAAGTAAATTACTTGTTATTAGACAAAAGCACCTAGTAAATTTAGAGTATGTATTAAATTCTGCATTACATAACGGAAACTTTGCAGCGGTAATTACCTGGACCGATATAGTTAATAACCAACTACTTACGAATTTATCGTTCGATTTAAGTAAAACGAATACAAAACTATACTGTTTTACTAAAAAGTCTCAAACAACAGAGATACCACTCGCCCAATAAGCTTGTTAAACTAATGTTTTAGACTTTGTATTATTATTATGACTTCACTCAATATCACATTATGTTTTTGCAGCAGTGGGCACAATTATGCCGATTGCTGCGAGCCACTTCACTTATCTGTTAAGCAAGCTGACTCTCCTGAACAACTTATGCGCTCACGATTCAGCGCTTATGTTATTAAAAATGCAGAATATGTTTATCAAACCTACGCAAAAGAAAAACAAGCTGAAAATTCGGTTAAAGAAATCAATGATTTTGCTAACAGCTGTCGATTTATAAATCTTGATGTAATTGGGTCAAGCCATGATGACGATACTGGGACTGTAGAATTTAAAGCCCAATATTTTTATCAAAACTTATTTTGTGAGCTTCACGAAAAATCGCAGTTTATTAAAGAAAACACTCAATGGCGTTATTTAGATGGCACTATATATCCTGTTGAAGATATTAAAGTGGGCAGAAATGATGACTGCCCATGTGGTAGCAATAAAAAGTACAAAAAATGTCATAGCGTGTAATAAATAATCTTATTTGATATTTATCACCTACAAGGTGTTTTTAAGTGGCAAAGTGATTTATTAGCTAGCTAAACTTAAAAACACACTTGGTTACGACCTTGCATTTTAGACTCATACATTTTTTCATCTGCGATCTGCAAGGTGTTTTTGTTATTTACGTACGGTTGTAGGGTTGCACCGCCAATACTAATAGTCACAAAGTCATATTCTGAATATCTGTGTAATATTCCTAAATCGACCACATTTTGTTTAATTTTATCAGCAACACAAATTGCACCTTCAGTGCTTGTATGCGGTAGAACAACTACAAACTCTTCGCCGCCGTAACGCGCAACAAAATCGGTTGGCCTTTGCAAACTATTAGTAATAGTTTGTGCAACAAGGTTTAAAACCGTATCGCCTTGCACATGACCATAAAGATCGTTGTATTGCTTAAAGTAATCTATATCGATGAGTAATAGTGCATAGTCGACTTTTTCTCGTAAGGCGCTTCGTTCCATTTTAGAAAAATGCGCATCAAAATAACGACGATTGAATACCTTTGTTAAATCATCTAGAAATACTTTTTGATTGAGTAAGTCATGTTGTAATTTTAACGTTATATGCGCACGAACTCTTCTAAATAATGTTTCTTTTTTAATCGGCTTTTTAATGAAATCGACAGCTCCGGCTTCCCAGCACTCTTCTTCTTCGTTTTCAAAGGATGTAACAAAAATAACTGGGATATCCTGTGTTTCAGTATTATTTTTTAATTTTAAACATGTATCAATACCACTCATTCCACCCATATTAATATCGAGTAGGACTATATCGGGTACATTTACATTACAAATTTCAATTGCTTCTTCACCACTTCCAGCTGTTGTCACATTAAAATGCTCAGATAATATTTTTTTCAATACGATTAAGCTTAATAACTGATCGTCAACTATAAGTACTTTAGAATTCTTTAAACTTAATTTCAATTGATGGTCAGAGTAATTTATTGGCATAGAAAAATGTTTTGTTTTTTAATTAAAAACAGCCTATAGCATCACATTTTGTTATGCAAATGTTAATAAAAAAGAATTCTACTTATTAGTTACTAATAAAAATGATTTATGGTGAATCTTTATTGCATAAAAACAAAAAATGAGCCACTTGGGCTCATTTTATAACTTTGAATACTTAATTTAGTTAAGTATTATTCGTCATCATCTAAATCTAACTGTTGACGTTGAGCAGGTCGAGCTAAAATCTCTACATAGAAAGAGGTCAAACCTTGCTTTTCAATTTCGCCAATTTGGTTACTTAATTCAGCAACGTGCACAACTTGCGCATCTTCAGCTGTGTTACCAAACTTACAGTCAAATGCCCAATAGTCAGCATCTTCAGGTAGCGTTTTATTACGCTCTCTTTTCAAATATTTTTTCACTTCGTGCTTTGCAGCATCAACCATACGAGGGTATTTGATTTTCTCGTGATTTAGCGTGAATGTTTTCTTCATTACGTTCCTAATTACCTTGGTTTAATGATAATGGCATTTCATGTCATACCATTTGACGCCATTATAGCAATTGCATTTAATTTTTGGATGCTTTTTTTTCATTAAATCAATTATTAGCAAATATATAAAGCAGACCCGTTATAAAGCATATATTAACTGGTGATTATTACAATCATATATCACACCGCAATGAGCTGAAGTGGTTGATGTAATGCATCATTATTAAGGCTGTCGTAAAAAGCAGCTGCATCTATTGGGGGATTAGCTAGTTGGGTTTGTTCGCTTTTAATTCTTCTTCTGACGGCAAGCTCACAGTTATCTATTATATTAAGTGGAATATGCTTATCATCATTTCTAATCGCAAGTGGTTCAGGGCTTAAGCATTGTCTTAACTTAATACTTGTCATACCACAGTGCTCTCCTTCTTGAGATATTAATGATGCATTAAATTGTCCAACCAACATATTATATTCATCAGGGGCTAAAAGTTGCTTTGGACCTGCGCCAAATTGCTTTCTTAACGCCTCTTCTTCTATAACTAAATTATCTGTTTCAGTTTTTGGTAAATGAAATTGACTAAAGTCGAGTGCGTCATGTGACAGCATCGCTAATAATAGTGCAAATTCGCCACGGCGATTTTCATGCACACTATTATTGAGTCTACTGTTTAACTGACTCTCTGTGATTAACAAATCATCTATTTGCATAGTCTTTAGCCGATTGTGGTAACTGATAGATATTTATCGGCTTTATTTCAATTTTCTTTAGCTTTTTTCTTTACTTAAATACGCAATTTGCTATTATCAGCGCCGTTGCATTGGAGGGGTTCCCGAGCGGCCAAAGGGATCAGACTGTAAATCTGACGGCTCAGCCTTCGCTGGTTCGAATCCAGCTCCCTCCACCACTTTTCTTACCGCTAAGTTAAGTGGGGCCAAATGCAATAAAATTAGTGTGGAGGGGTTCCCGAGCGGCCAAAGGGATCAGACTGTAAATCTGACGGCTCAGCCTTCGCTGGTTCGAATCCAGCTCCCTCCACCACTTCTCTACTATTCCTATATTCCTATATTCCTATATTCCTATATTCCTATATTCCTATATTCCTATATTCCTATATTCCTATATTCCTATATTCCTATATTCAGTAACATCAAAACACCCACTGTAAACTCATACCATTTTGTTTTAACCAATTAGATGATGTTTTGTAATCGGGGAAAAACGCCTCTACTCGCTGCCAAAAAGCTTTGCTATGATTTAAATACTTTAAATGGGCAAGCTCATGAACAATCACATAATCTATAGCGTGGTAAGGAGCACCTATAAGATGTAAATTAAAAGTGAGTTCTCGCTTGCTATTACAACTCCCCCACTTTCGTTTATAAACACCTATTTTTAAATCATTTGGCAACTCTTCACCCATTTGAGTACAGAAATACGCTAAACGCATCTCTATGTATGCAATAAGCTGCTCTTTTAAATAAGTCTCTAATAGCTGTCGATACTTTTGATTAGTGTTTTTAACTCGAGGAGATATTGTAATAAGTAAGTGGTCATCATACGGGGTTACTTTGGAATCTTGGCCTGAGTCCAGTTTCAAATAAATAGTTTCTGAAAAAACACTTATTTTTTTAGATTCAACAGGGTACTGCTTAGTGTCCTCAATTAAAAATTGTTTTTTTAATTGTTCTGCAACCCACTCTTGTTTGTCAAATAACCAAGTATCAATGTGTTTTTTTGCGACAAAATGTGGCGCATACACAGTTACCTTTTGACTATGCACTTTTATTGCGACTGTTTTGCGTCTAGTACTCTTTTTCAATTGATATTCAAACACGACCTAAACTCTAAATATTGCATCCGTTTATATAATCCATATTACCATCAATTTTAAACTCTTAAGCATAAAGTCGCACTTAACTCCTAATCCGCTTTATTATAATAAGCTATAGATTGAGCCGTCTATTTTATTTGAATTGAAAGTTAAAACATTTTATTTACTTCAATAACAAAACAATAAATAAACTTGCTTAAAATTCGTCACTTTATAGCGCGATTAGAAATAACGGTTCATTTATTAGTAAATTAGATTAAACTTGTAAAATAAAGATTATATTTCGAGCCGTTATGCTATCAGCTTTCTTCATTACAGACCAAGATCCAAGCCTAATACTTAATGGGGTATACGACCCTCTTCTAGTCTCAATGTCTGTATTAATAGCCATTTTTGCTGCTTTTTTTACTACTAAGCTCATTGATTTAGCAAAAGAGACTAAATTCCCTCGTTATCAACGTTTAGCAAATATAACCGCAGCAACTGTATTTTCTTCTGGTATTTGGAGTATGCACTTTATAGGTATGTTAGCTTTTTCGCTATGTACTAATATAAGCTACGATCCAACAATCACACTACTCTCTTTTCTTCCTGCTTTATTAGCATGTCAGTATGCGGTATCAATACTTGTAAACAGTGATGGAAACTTTAGAGTGCTCAGCATTTGCTCCATCTTACTAGGGGCTGGTATTGGTACAATGCATTACAGCGGTATGGCTTCAATGGAGCTTTCCCCAATGTTGCGCTATGACCCACTGACCTTTGGCCTTTCAATTTTAGTTGCCGTCGCTCTTTCGTTTATAGCGTTATATAGCCGCTTTAATCTTGAAAAATTTTTTCCAAAACTATCATACCTACAAAATAGAGCCATCAGCGCTATAATATTAGGCTTTGCTGTTGCTGCTATGCATTATATGGGCATGGCATCTACACGCTTTGTTGCAACATCTCCTCTTTTATATGACGACGCAAATGCTTCTGCTGGGCTCACTTTTGTAGCCATCGCGGTTGCAACTGCAACGATTGCCATTACAAGCGTAGTAGCGGTACTTAATGGCATGGTCAGATATAAAATGTTACTTGAAGAAAAGTCAGCCGACGAGTCTCGCTTAAACGCAATTTTAGGCACAGCCATTGATGGAATCGTAACGATTGATCACACCGGCATTATTTTGAGCTTTAACGAATCAGCCAGTAAAATTTTTGGCTGGCACGAAAATGAAGTACAAAATCATAATATTAAAATGCTAATGGATGATGCTATCGCGATGCATCACGATAGCTACCTTTCTAAAGCTAAAAATATTGATTTAGGTAAAGTAATCGGTGTTAACCGTGAAATTTTTGCAAAGCATAAAAATGGCCACTTATTCCCGATTCGTTTGGGGATTGGAGAAGTTAATCAGCCAGGGCAAAATCCTCTATACGTAGGCTTCATAACAGACTTATCAGAGCAACGAGCTTTACAAAAAAGCCTAGAGGAAAAAGAACAAAAATACCGCTCTTTAATGGATAACATGCCAGGTGTGGCTTTTAGGTGTAAATTTGATGATAACTGGACCATGCTTTTTATCAGCCCGAGCATCAACGAGTTAACGGGTTATAACCCTAATGAATTTACTGAACATTGCATTGAATTTAACGATCTAGTTTTAAAATCAGACCAGCAACCTATTGTAGATGCCGTCACAAAAGCCGTAGAAGAAAAACGTCAGTATTCAATCGAATACAGAATTCGCCACAGAAGCGGTAAAATCTTATGGCTTTTAGATAAAGGCAGCATCGACTTTGATACCCAAGGCCAAGCAAAGTGGATTGATGGTGTTTTGGTTGATATTACAGAACGCAAAGAATATGAAGAAAAACTAGAGCAAGCTAAATTTAAAGCTGAAGAAGCTGCTTATGCAAAGCAATCTTTTATGGCTAATATGAGCCATGAAATACGCACCCCAATGAATTCTATAATAGGTTTCAGCGATCTATTAATGGATACCCCACTTGATCAAGAACAACAAAAACATTTAGTGACCGTAAATAATGCAGCGCGTTCATTACTTAGATTATTAAATGAAATTCTCGATTCCGCAAAACTAGAGCGCGGTAAGCTCACTATTGAGCCAATACACTTTAGTTTAAAGCCAGTAATAGACAGTATTATTTCTACTTTTTGGTTAGAAGCTAAAAAGAAAGATTTAGAACTTAAACTTCATATTAAAGAATCAGTAAGTGCTACTTATTACGGTGACCCAGATCGACTCAGGCAAGTACTTACTAATTTAATTGGTAATGCTATTAAGTTTACCGAAAAAGGCTCTGTTACCGTAACTGTTGCTATAACACAAAATCAGCATCTGTTTTTTGAAGTGCAAGATACCGGTATTGGTATTGCAAAAGATCGTATTCAAGCAGTGTTTCAACCTTTCGAACAAGCCGATGGTACTACTACTCGCCGCTTTGGTGGTACAGGTCTTGGTACTACCATAAGCAAACAACTTGTAGAGCTTATGGGCGGAACAATAAACTTAGTAAGTGAACTAGGTAAAGGCACCTGCTTTTACTTTTCATTGCCGCTTACTTTAGGTGACGAAACTAAAATAGATCATTTTGATGGTCTACACACCCAACTGCCTGCACTTAGGGTGTTAGTAGTTGACGATATAGAGCAAAATACAGAACTACTTTCTTTACTCCTGTCACGCGATCAGCATGCAGTTACCAAGGCATCTAACGGACTTGAAGCGATTAAAGTATTTGAAGAACAAGACTTTGATGTCATTTTAATGGATATACATATGCCATTGTGTGATGGCATAGAGGCAACACAAAAAATAAGAGCAATAGAAAATCAAAGACAAATTAAATACACGCCAATTATCGCGCTCACAGCCAGTGTATTACAACAAGATAAGCTTACGGCCAAAAAAGCAGGCATGAATGGCTTTGCAAATAAACCCGTCGATATAAATCAGCTAAACCAAGAAATAGCACAAGTGCTTGGTCTTGGTATTGAAAAAGAAATGGTTATATCGCAAAGCGATCCTAAAGCGCAGCATATAGATTTTGAAAAAGGGTTAGCCCTTTGGGGTTCTAAGTGTAAACAACTTACAGAGATTACTAAATTTATTAGTGACAGTAATAAACGGTTCGAAACATTATTCAGTGATAAATTATCAAACATAAAAGATGTCGATAGCACCATTCACACACTTAAAGGTGTTGCTGGTAACTTAGGCCTAATAACATTAATGAAGTTATTAACCGATTTAGAGCAAAAACAAAGTGACGCTAAAGTTATTAGTACTTTAGACGATATAAAAAACGAGCTACTTGTCATCTCACAATTGCTATCATCTAATACTTGCGATAAGCCAAGTAGTAAGCCTGAAGATAATAGTTCTGACACGCTATCAATTGATGAAATTAAGTCACTGTGTAAGACGCTTAATCAAGATGCACAAAACGCAGAGCTAAATGATGAGCTATTAGCAAAGCTGCAACGCGGCGCACCTTCAATCTATAAAAATGATGTTGATGCTATAGCCGAGGCCTTTGATGAATTTGATTTTGATAAAGCACACGTAATACTAGAAACCTTACTTGAAAAACTAACAAACAATGAGTATTAATTAATGGATTTTACAACAGATAGGCCACGAGTATTAATTGTTGACGATGAGCCTGCAAATCTAAAAGTAATGCGCGAAGTGTTAGGTAATCAATATCGTATGTCGTTTGCTAAATCGGGTGATGCCGCATTGGCACTACTTGAAAAAGAACTACCAAAGCTAATCTTGCTCGACATAATGATGCCAGATATGAATGGTTTTGAAGTATGTCAAATAGTTAAAGGTAACCCTAAAACATCACACATCCCAATTATTTTTGTAACTGCACTTGGTGATGAAAGCGATGAATATAAAGGTTTTGAGTTAGGCGCCGTAGATTATATTACTAAGCCAATAAGCCCTGCTATTGTAAGAGCTAGAGTTAAAACTCACTTATCGCTAGTGCAAGCTGAGCAATTAAAACAAGCACATGTAGATTTAGTACAACGTCTAGGCCGTGCTGCTGAATATAAAGATACTGACACTGGCGAACATATAGTGCGTATGAGCCAATACAGCAAAGTATTAGCATTAGCGCTAGGTATGGATGAGCAAAGTGCAGAGCTTTTACGCCAAGCCGCCCCAATGCACGATGTTGGGAAAATAGGTATCCCTGATGCTATCTTACTCAAGCCAGGAAAGTTAACTTTTGAAGAGTTTGAGCATATGAAGAAACACGCCATAATTGGTGCACAAATATTAGCAAATTCTTCATCGCCATTATTACAACTCGCTCATAAACTTGCTATTGAACACCACGAAAAATGGGATGGTTCAGGCTATCCTAACGGGATCAAAGGCGAAGAAATATCAATTGAAGGTAGAATTGTTGCCGTTGCTGACGTTTTTGATGCTCTGACTTCAAAACGCCCTTATAAAGAGGCATGGAGTGTAGAGAAAACAGTTTTACATATGCAAGAGCAAGCAGGAGCTCATTTTGATCCCGCTCTAATCGAACTATTTGTGAAAAAATTAGACGATATTCTTGCTATAAAAAATTCAAATCAAGAAAGCTAATTCTTTTTAGCGCTGTGAGAGCCAAGCTCAACATTTGGATAGTAAGACTTTATATAACGATAGTCATGTGAGGTAATTTCATGGCTATTACCGCTTTCATCTTTAAAGTACATAGAAAACGTTACACCATGATCCGCTAGCACTGCTTTTATGTTTAAACCCTCAAGATGATTACGCCATTGAATAAATTGATCCCCTGAGGCCAAAAATGCAATCCCTTTACTACGCCCCTCACCTTCAAAAAGTGCTAAACGAGTTGTTGAACTAGTATCTTCAAGTGTTAAAGGGCCGCGTCCGTCCTCATCCCAAAAGGCAAGCTCGGGTACTACACTAAAACCTAAAACACGCTCATACCACTTAACGGCATCAACCAAGTTATCAACATTTAAATGGCAATGATCAATCCCAGATAATTTAGGTATGCTTGTATTATTCACGTTACTCACCTATTTCTGACTTTAATTGCTCTAAAAAGTCATGCATATACCTTGTACGCCTGTTCGCTTCTGCTTTAGCAGATGGCGTATTCATACTATCGGCAATATGTAATAACTTTATAAAAAAGTGATCAAGCGTGTATGTTTTATCATCAGCCTCGCGTTCAACACAAAAAGGGTCTTCTGGATTGTACAATAGCCGAGAAATTGATCCGCCTACTTTCATGCAGCGACTCACCCCAATAGCGCCCAATGCATCCATTCTGTCAGCATCTTGTACTATTTGCGCCTCAACTGTTTTAATTTTTATATTTGCGCTGAAGCTATGCGCCGCAATTGCATGATGAATCTCATCAAAAAGTGACTCGTCATAATTAATAGATTTTAAAAATTCCAATGCCTTATCGGCTGNCCGCCACACAGTCGTGCATCCACGCAGCAGGTAATACTACTGACATGTTTGCCTGCTCCGCATCACATAGCTGTATTGCAACGCGCACCACGCGTTCTATATGGGTAATATCGTGAGCTACATCAGCATGCACTAAAGAGGTTATAAATTCTCTACATTGTGAATTAAGTATTTTTAAATCGGGGCTTAAAATGGCGTCAGGCACTATTAGGTTCCAAAAGCTAATGAATCGATAAATTATCCGTACTTTACCGTGCTTTATGCCCACCTTGCAAAACATTCATTGTATGTTGCTCGCTGCTTGACTAAAATACAGCGCTTATTTATTACTACTGAGAAGCCTTATGTCATCTGCCGTTTACCTACAAGCTGGTCGCGATAAATCATTAAAAAGAAAACACCCTTGGTTATTTTCAAAAGCCATCAAAAAAATTAAAGGTAAACCTGGATTAGGCGACACAGTAACGATTCACGATAGCGAAGGTAAGTTTTTAGCAACTGCTGCTTACAGCCCTCACTCACAAATTCGCGCACGTGTTTGGAGCTTTGACGAAAAAGAAGTAATCGACCAAAACTTTTTTGAACGCCGTTTACGCCGCTCATTAGAAGCACGTAGCCAAGTAATAGAAGAAGGCGGATTAACAGGATTTCGATTGTGTGCTGCTGAATCTGATTACTTACCAGGCGTTACAATCGATAAGTTTGATAATGTATTAGTGTGTCAGCTACTAAGTGCGGGTGCCGAGCGTCATAAAGGCGAGATTGTTGGCGCGTTGATGTCTATTTTCCCAGGCTCTAGCATATACGAGCGCTCAGACGTAGAAGTACGCACTAAAGAAGGCTTAGAGCCAATAAAAGGCGCTCTTTGGGGTAACGAACCAACACAGCCGGTACTTATTGAGGAAAACGGTTTTAAAATTGAAGTCGATATAATTGATGGACATAAAACGGGCTTTTATTTAGACCAGCGCGATAGCCGCGCCGCACTTGAGCGTTTTTCAAAGGGTAAAACGGTACTTAACTGTTTTAGTTATACAGGTACATTTTCGTTGTACGCCCTACGTGGTGGATGTGAGCATGTAACTAACGTAGACGTATCTCAACCCGCTTTAGATACAGCAAAACGTAATGTTGAGCATAATAACTTAGATTTAAATAAAGTAAGTTTTGTTAAGCAGGATGTATTTAAGTTGCTACGCCAATACCGCGACGAAGGTAGACAGTTTGATACCATCGTAATGGACCCACCAAAGTTTGCTGATAATAAAGCGCAGCTAACCGGTGCGTGTCGTGGTTATAAAGATATCAACATGATTGCTATGCAAATACTAAAGCCAGGTGGAACATTACTAACATTCTCATGCTCTGGTTTAATGGAACAAAACTTATTTCAAAAAGTAGTCGCCGATGCAGCACTTGATGCAGGTAAAGACCTACTTATAATGGAGCGATTAAACCAGGCAGCTGATCACCCAATTGCTGGCAGCTACCCTGAAGGCTTTTACTTAAAAGGCTTAATCTGTAAGGTTTTTTAATATCTACTATTGAGTTTAACTGGATTCAAGTTAGTTAAACTGAATGATTTCAAGACCTGCTGTTACCGTGCCATCATCTTCTTTGCTGGCACGTATTACTTTTGCTGTTGCATTTAAAGGCGCAATACTTGGGTGAGTCGAATCAATGTTCACCGTCAGTAATGTATTAGGTTCAAGTAATTCATCTAAATGAATTGATAAACCTGTTGCACTTAAATCTACGCACTCTGCGGCAAAACTTAAACCCGCTATTGGTTCTATCGTTGTTAAATTTGCAGGTGTATTGATCTGCATGCGTCTAAAATTTCGCTTATCATCAGTAAACATACGTTACCTCTAAAAAACCGTGTTAATTTCTTCCAACAAAGCACCCACTGAAAATGGCTTTACAACATATGCGTTACAACCAGCGTCAAACCCTGCTTGTTTTTCAGATGGAGACTCTAGGCCCGATACCATAACAACAGGAATATTTTTTGTTTCAGGTGTGTGTTTTAGCATTCGGCATGTATCATAACCATCAAGACCAGGCATACAAACATCAAGCAAAATTATATCTGGCGGACTCGCAATTGCCGATGCAAGACAGCTTTGTCCTGAATCTGCATAACTAACATCAAATTTCGACGCGAGTGCTGCTTTGAGCATTTCAAAATTAAAATACTCGTCGTCTACCACTAAAAGTCGCTTTGTTTTATGTTCAATCGATGAGGACATAACTATGTCACTTCCTTTTCAAAACAAAAATAAATCCTCCTATTAAGGTACTAAGCTTAATAGAAAATGCAAGTTTTATTCTATCTCTTTTATCGCATTAAGTACTCGCTTAGCCGAAATTGGGTAAGGAGTTCCAAGCGTTTGAGCAAATAGCGACACTCTAAGCTCTTGTTGCATCCAAAAAATAGCGGTTACTTCTTGTGGAATAGGCAAGCCTTTAGGCGTTTTATTAACTACTTTTTTGTACTCTTGAGCAACTTTATCCAGCTCTAGTACGCATAACCTATCACGATTTGGATCCACAGGCAGCTTTTCTAAACGTTTTTGAATCGCTTTTAAATAACGAATTAAATCCGTTATTTTATCTGCGCCATGCGCGCTCACAAAACCTTTAAATATAAGTGACTCAAGCTGTGATTTTATATCGCCATGCGCGGTTATCATGGTTAAATCAACGCGCCCTTTCATTTTTTTATGCAGTGCGTGCGCAATACTTAATACTTGCTCAACTTGCGTTGCAATCGACACAACGGCATCACCGAGCTCACCTCGTATTTGCTCTTTTACCGTTTCAAATGCTTTTTCATCGCGTATATCGCCGTGTTTCACTAATAAGCTATCAACACCTGCGGCGATACAGTCATCAATTAAATCAGCGATTTTACCAAATGGGTTAAAGTACAAACCCAGCTTGGCCTTATTCGGTAAGTTTTGTTGTAAGTACTTAATTGGCGACGGCACATTTAACAGTACTAAACGGCGCAAACCTTGTTGATGTGCTTGCTGCGCTTTTGCTTCACTATCAAAAAGCTCCACTGCAGCGGCTGATTTTTTATCCACCAGCGCAGGGTATGCTTTTATTTCGTATTGGCCTTGTTTTTTAACATATGACGCTGGCAGTTCACCAAAGTCCCATTGTGTTAGGTCTGATTTTTCAATGCCTTTATCGGCTACTTTAGACAGTGTCTCGGTTACTTCACCTTGTAGCTCTGCTTTAAGTTTGGCTAAATCAAGTCCACGAGCAAGTAACTTATCGTGTTCATCACGTACTTCAAACTGCAATCGTAAATGCGGTGCAAGCGCGGTTAAATCCCACGCTTCTGCATCAACTCTCACACCTGTCATTCTTAATAAACGCGTAGCTAAAGCATCAATTAAGCTACCTTGCATTGGCTCAATAGCTGCAAGTACTGCATCTGCGTAATTTGGTGCTGGCACAAAATTACGGCGAAGCGATTTAGGCAATGACTTTATAAGCCCACTTATTAGCTCATGTCTAAATGCAGGTATATGCCAGTCAAAACCACTCTCTTGTACTTGATTCAACAGTGCTACCGGTATTTGCACCGCAACACCATCAACCGCTTGTCCTGGGTCAAAATGATAAGCAAGCGGTAATATAATATTGTCTTGCTGCCATGTGTCAGGGTAGTCAAACTCAGTGATATTACTTGCACCATGCTGCATTAGCTCTTCACGGGTCATGTGTAAGTAATGTTTATTTTGTTGTTTTTGTGTTTTATACCATTTTAAAAATGCAGCGCGGTTATTAATTTCTTTGGGTATTTTTTTATCGTAAAACTCAAATAACGTTTGCTCATCAACTAAAATATCACGACGACGAGACTTATTTTCCAGTACTTGAATATCCTCAATAAGCTCACTGTTAAACGCTAAAAAGCCCTCGTTTAAGCCCAGCTCTTGCTCAACTAATGCAGTGCGCACAAAAAGCTCTCGACTCACTTTAGGGTCTATGTTGCTATAAACACAGCGGCGTTTATTTACGACAAGTAAGCCGTACAAAGTTTGCTGCTCAAACGCGATTACCGCACCTGGTTTTTTCTCCCAGTGTGGCTCTGTGTAACTACGTTTTACTAAATGCTGCGCTAATGGTTCTACCCAGTTAATGTCTATTTTTGCATTTGTGCGGGCATATAATTTACTGGTTTCTACCAGCTCCGCTGACATGATCCATTTAGGGCTCTTTTTAAATAAACCTGAACCCGGAAAAATATGAAACTGACTATTACGTGCACCTTTGTATATTTGCTTCTCATCTTTAAAGCCAATGTGGCTCAGCATTCCACTTAGTAACGCTTTGTGAACAAGTTCGCCATCAGCCGCTTGGCTGGTTGCTTTCATGCCCATTTCGTTACACACAGTACTTATTTGATAAACAATATCTTGCCACTCACGCAGGCGCATATAGGCTAGGAAATCTTTTTGACACA
>NZ_AUTP01000365.1:0-14947 GCF_000498075.1 Pseudoalteromonas sp. TAB23 | reverse complement strand
TAGCCGCTGCCATCGCTTTATCGGCATCGTTAATCGTCGCACTGGCAATTGTTGCGTATAACTGCCCAGATGCAGGATTAATTACATCTATATGGGTATCAGCATTAAGCCATTGACCGCCTATATAATTAAGGTAATGTGCCATCACTCTTGCTCCGTCGCCGATTTAACTTGTTTTGCTAACCATGTTTGAAAAAAGTGAGTTGGCTTGTCCATTTCCGGAGAAAAAGCACCACCACCAAATCCAGGAGAGTAACGTCCTTGCTGCATGCCTTCAACCGCAATAATGTCTTCGCTAAATACCACGCGCCAAGACTCAACGGTCGACGTTCTACATGCCGCATATTCATCTTTCATTGCCTCGTCACCCACATAAAAAATGCGTAATCGCTCAACTGTTTTATCGGTATTTACCGGGTCAATCATCATCGCAAATGCATGGTCGGCTTGAATGCCAATTAAAACATTAGGAAATAGCGCAATATATTCGGCTTGACGTAACTTGTCCTCAGGCCAGTTAGGGAATTTAGGTAAGTGTGTACCGGCGGTATCAGAAAGGTTATACGCTAAGCTACCCTGACCAGAGAAATGCTCATTAAACATAATGTTATAATGATCTTCTAACTTAGAGTAACTATTTAAAGCGGGGTGTATCCAAGGTAAGTGGTAGGCTTCACAAAAGTTTTCTATTGTTAGTTTCCAGTTACTATTTACTTCTATTTCAATGTGTCCGCTCATATTTACGCGACGCAATAAATCTAAACCGTCATTACCAATAAATTGTTCCCAACGTTTTTCAAGCGGTGCAATGTGCTCTTCAAAACTTGCAGCATCGCCCGACAAGTTAACAAAAACCATATCCATCCAAATGGCTGAGCGCAGTGCTTTTAACCCATGATTTTCACACTTAAAGCGCTCGTCTTTATGCTTTGCAATACCACCAATATGAGGAGTCCCCTTTAAGTTACCGTCCAGATCGTATGTCCAAGAATGATAAGGGCAGCGGATCATGCCTTGTACTTCACCCTCTTCATGAATCAGCTTCATGCCTCGGTGACTACATACATTATGAAAAACCTGCACATCGCCTTGGCGGTTTTTCATTAGTAAAAGTGGTAAATCCATAAAGTTAATTGGCTTTACGTAACCATTTTTTGTCAAATCAGAAGCGAAACCAACACAGACCCATGTGCTGCCAAAAACCTGATCGCGTTCAAATTTAAAATACTCTGGATTGGTATAAGCCTCATTAGGCATCCCTGTGGCCTCATGAATAGGATTAAGTACACGATCAATCTGCTGAATAGGGATTATTTTTTGTTTTACATTGCTCATGCTATTTCTCCAAACGGTGTGTGTGATGAAAGATAAGTCCTAACTTTTAATTTAAGAAAAACAAATTAAGCGTTTTTATTTAAATTAAACTCTCAGGTCATAACTACATTTTGTTATCAACTGACTTGATTTTGATTAACAACAGCGCACTAAACAAACGATTTTTGCGCTACCTATCGATGAGTTTTTATCATGCATAATTGTTAAACTTAACATCTGAAAAGGCTTTAGAGTAATAGCACTAAATCTCATGCATAACTAAAACTCATGAATTGATGAGAATTTATAATTTGTAATGAGGTGGTAAATTTTCTAGTTTTCAAACACTATTTAACAAAAAGCAATAAAAACACACACTCACAGGACAACACATGACACACTCCACAATAAGAGCTAAGTCCGGAATTTTTAAGGGACTCAACCCCACGGTTACCATTGCTTCTAAAGTAATTTTAATCGCCTTCATTTTATTTATTGTGATACTCGCTAATAAAGCAGGTCACTACTTTGAAACTCTCGCTACTTTCTTACTTTATAATATGAAGTGGTTTTCTATTGGCTTAGTTTCGCTCGTGGTCGCCTTTTTGATTTATCTTATGGTTAGTCGTTATGGCCATATTAGATTAAGCGAAAACGATAACGACAAGCCAGAATTTAGTTTTTGGGCTTGGATTTCAATGTTGTTTTCAGGCGGGATGGGAATAGGTTTAGTTTTTTGGTCAGTCGCAGAGCCTATGTGGCATTACGCAGATAATCCATTTACCGAAGGGTTAACCGACGAATCAGCCTCAATGTCAATGCAGCTAACTTTTTATCATTGGGGTCTTCATCCATGGTCACTTTTTGTTATTGTCGCACTAGCCCTCTCTTACTTTTCTTATCGTAAAGGCCTACCATTCACTTTTAGATCTATTTTATACCCTATCGTAGGGGAACGTATTTACGGCCCAATTGGTCATATTGCCGATATTATTACCGTTGCTGTAACTGCCTTTGGTATAGCCCAAACTTTAAGCCTCGGTGTTATACAAATAAACTCCGGATTACAACAAACTTTTGGTATTAATATAAGCCTAACAACACAAACTATTTTAATTGTTACTTTATGTACCATCGCTGTTGGCTCAGTGCTTTCAGGGGTTGGCCGAGGTATTCGTTTATTATCGCAGTGGAATATGCTGCTTTCTCTATTATTAGTATTAATTGTTTTAGCGATTGGACCTACTCGATACATCTTTAATATTTTTTTCGAAAGCACTGGTAACTATCTTCAAAATATTGTGCAAATGGGATTATGGACTGACACACAAAAAGACACCAATTGGCAAAGTTCGTGGACTAGCTTTTACTGGCCATGGTGGATGACCTGGGCGCCATTTGTAGGCATGTTTATTGCGCGTATATCTAAAGGTCGCACAATTCGTGAACTTATAGGCGGNCCGACAGCCATTGCATTTATTTGGTTATCTGTATTTGGTGGCAGTGCATTAAAAATAGAGCAAGACGAGCGAAACGCCTTTGAAAAAAATAACGTTGCAGCTCAAGTAAGCAATTCAGAGCAAGTAATTAAGCAAGATGTATTTATAGGTGGAACAGTCCTTAAGGCCACAAAAGAAGACAGCACGCGCGCACTGTTTACATTATTTAATAACTTAGATGAAGGTTTATTAGGGACGATACTCAGTATTCTAGCGTGTATATTGCTCGCAACTTACTTTATCACCTCTGCAGATTCAGGAACGTTAGTCCTGTGCATACTTGATGCCGCAGGCGATACAGAACCACCTAAATCTATACGTGTCTTATGGGGAGTTGCAATTGCGGTAATTTCATGGGTATTAATTTATGCAGGCGGATTACAAGCAATTAAATTTGCCTCCATTATTATTGGTTTTCCTATCTCGATTTTTATTTTAATGATGGGTGTAACGCTATTTTATAGCATTCGACGCGAGCCAAAACCTTGGGCAATGCTTCCACAACATGTTCGCCCTGGTAAAGATCAACTCGATGAACCAATAAAGCATACTGATACAATCAACTAATCTGCTAAATGATCAAAAAATACGCGCTGCTCTTAGGTTTGCTTCTAAGGCAGCGCATTCATACTATTAAATATCAGAATCTAAACGCCAAATTCTAACCTTACAACAGAGGGTAATTAAACGAGTCCTCGTTCACCTACCTCATCTGGAATTTGTTGTAACAACCATTCTCTAAAGTGCTTAACGCTTGTTGGCATACGACCACGATTATTAGGTTCTATCATAGAAAACTTAGAACCTGTAGTAAGTACATGTTCTGTTGGCCGGATCAATACTCCACTTTGTAAGTATTCATCAACTAGTGACCCCCACGCTAATGCAATGCCTTGACCGTTAATTGAAGCTTGTAAAAGCATTGGGTAGTTATTAATATTTATACGGTTTCTTGGCTCAAGTTGCTCAAGCCCAACACCCGCAAACCACTCTTCCCAGTTAACCCAGCCCATTTGTGTTTCATCTAGGTGTAAAATTGTTTTAGTAAAAATATCTTCCGGTTTAGTTGGACTGCCTATTTTTTCTAAATAAGAAGGGCTACACACCGGAAAAACTTCTTCGCAAAACAACGTTGTTATATTCATATTAGCAGGTTGGGTTCTGCAGTAAAATAAAGCGAGATCACACTCCAAGCGGTTTAAATCAATCTCGTTATCGGAGGCTAAAATACGCAAATCAATATCATCGTGTAAATTTTGAAACTCGGCGACTTTAGGTAACAACCATAACGAAGCCATGGCATTTGTTGTTGCTACAGTTATTTTTTTATCACCTTGCCATTTTTTAACTTGCCCAGTTATATCTGCAATATCAACTAAAGAGCGGCTGATTGCCTGATAATATTGAAGCCCCGTTGGTGTTAAATGAATACTTCGGCTTGCTCTAATAAAAATAGCCTTACCTAAGTACTCTTCTAATTGTCGAATTTGACGGCTAATTGCCCCTTGCGTCACATTTAACTCTTTTGCAGCAATAGTGAAGCTTGAATGTCGTGCAGACGCTTCAAATGCCACTAAACTATTTAACGGCGGTAACGGATTAATTTTCATATAGCTTCCTACTTTGTCTCTACTCAATAGAAACGACTGACCAACCAATTTGAGAATACATACACGTTTATAAGGTATAAATTAAGGTGAGTAATTTGCAGGTAATTGTTGTGGTCAACTCATTGTTCGCTTGAGTTTTTCTACCAAGTCGATTGCCAGCAACCTATCATCTCAAATAGACTAATTCACTGTAACCGATTATAAAAAGTAATATAAGAGCATAAACTTATTTCAAGCAAAGCTTATGCTCTTCTTTTTTAAAAATAATAACCAATATTAATATTAAAACGGCGCTCAGTTTCATCGCTGTCACCAGCAATTGAGCCACCAACAAACGGCTGGTTTTTAGCGTGTACTAAGTCAAAATAGGTGAACAATCCACCGGCAGCAACTGAAAACCCTGTTACGTTCATCCAAGTATCTGCACTGCTATCAGATTTATCGTAAATTACTCCGTAATCATTATAAAACTGCAAAGCGGTTACAGGCCCCCATTTTACAGGTAAGTTGTAAGCAATATTTGCATTGGTTGTAGTGGCCTCAGCAGCAATACTGTCATAAAACGAGTACGCACCTACAGCCATGGTGTTTGCGTTTTCTATATCGTAATTGTATTCGCCATGTTGAAACTGTAAATTCCACGGCCCTAAATTACTATTCACATGCACTGCCCACGCATAATAATCACCCGCTCTGTCTACACCATCATGTAATCCACCACTTAAAGCAGAAAAGCCAACCTCAGTCTTCCCTTTATCGTGTTCAATATGATAGCCATAACGCGCGGAAAATGTATTATATTCAGCAAGTGGATTATCAAGCTCTGCGTATGTCCCCTCCTGTGCGCCCCTAAAACCCACTACATCATATGAATAACGATCACTACGGTTATCAACATAGCCATCTATGCCACCTAGCTCATCATTTTTAAAAAAGCCTAAATCAAGCTGCCAATTATCTGCTATTTTACGTTTAAATATCACCCCTAAATCGTGGTCATCCTCGAGCCCAATGTAGTAATTAGTACTAAAAAAATAGCTGTGCGAATTATAAGGCCAATTACCAAATGGTACCTTTGTAATACCGGCTTGTACTTGCCAAATGTCAGCAAAATCATATGCTGCATAAGCATATTTAACTGCGGTCATATAATCAAAAAAACGGATCTCGGCATTTAGTTTTACACCACCTACATCGCCTGCAAAATTTATCCTAAAAATATCAAAATCAAAATCCCCACCTCTGTTTTTACTGCCATCCTCGTACGACGTATAACTGTAGTTAGTACGAACAGCCCCACCTACTTTTATTCCTCCTGCTTTTTGCTCAGCTACAACATCTTGCGCTTCGCCACTATTTGATAGTTTTTCAGTATTGCGTTTTATAGCATTTATTTCATTTTTATTGGCGTTTGCAAGCTTAAGCTGTAAATTTTCAACCTGTTGCTGTAATTCGCTTAATTGTTGTTTAACTGTGTCTAGATCATCGCTTGCATTAGCACTACAGGTAACAACCCCCATAGCAACGGCTAAAGCCGATAGTTTAAAAACTCTCATTGTGTGTCCTTGTGTGCCGTGTTGATGTTTTATTATGTGTAGCATTACTCGTTTTTTTATTACTTTTAGCTTTGTATTCACGTAAACAGGCAATAATACAATTACAAAAAAAACAATAATTCCATTAAAAAGTAAGCCTAATCACACGTTAAAACCAACCGCGTAAAAGCAATAATGCTAATAAAAACAGATGTTTTTCGATATTTTAAATATGACTAATAATTATTAACCACATTTATTATTTATTAAAATTAGCTCTCAAATTCTGCTTAACATTTCAGCAACAAACAAACTACTTTTTTGATAGGTCACCATGAGAATTAATCATCAATTAATTCTAAGCGAGGCTATAAGTGCACAGATTTAAAACACAAGGGATGCTGGGCGTTATATGAGGAGTGTTACTTTTATATTGTGATGATGTATGTAATGCATTTTATCAATGCTATAAACACGAAAAAGCCGATGTTGGGGTTTAACCCAACATCGGCTTTTTTACTCTCGCTATTTTATATCATGCTTTAGTAAGCACTTTATAAAACACGTTATAAAGGTTTTTTATAACGATAACTCTTCTTTAGCACGAGATAAGTTGTGCGATACCATTGAGCTGTTAGACAATTTTGATGCCTCGTATAAATCAGCAAGTGCAGCTGTATCATTATGCGCTTTTAAACGTGCAACACCACGGTTGCTTAATGCGAATGACGTAAGTTGGCGTACTTTAAATTTAGGGCCATCTGCGTCTTTTAAAAGTGCGATTGCTTTAGTACAAATTGCTTCAGCCTCAGCGTAATTTTTTGACTTAACATTCAGTGCGCAGCTATTAAATGATTGCTCAAGTGGCTGTGGCGCTGTTGCAGTTTCAATAACCATTAATTTGTAATCACTTTGATCAGCCATTGCAGCAGCTGAACATGTTAATAGTGAGCTAAGAGCGATAGTTTTGATAAGTGTAAATTTCATGATTAATTTCCTGTAAGTTAAGTCGTACTTGTTGCCGACAACTGAACTTTAGAGAATTAACACAACCCCGACAAACGATTAAAACAAACCTAATAAGTGAAGAAAATTAACCTATAGACCTTAGTCTAATACGCTTAAACTTTTTCTATATATTTAAACAACTTACGAACCAATAATCGTGCCTAAAATCGCTACTTTACGTTTTAAAATGTATATAATTATTTATGCTTTTTTTTAGTTGGTTTTATTTTAAACACCTTGCTTTGGCATAGCTGAATAACAATCAAACAAATTTATACATTTAATTACATGCAATACTAAGTCATGTATTTATAATTACAGCTCTGGTAACTTTTCATCATTAATGGGTTAACTTTTTTGAAACACATACTTCCTCTTTTTGTTTTATTAAGCACGCTTTTATCATTTAGCCAAAATGCTAACGCAAGGCTTTTGCTCGGTAATGACATGCCTAACACCGGTATGTTTATAAAATCAGAATTTAATGGCGATAGCAGCATTACATCTGCGGGTGTAGAAATGATGGTTAAGCAAAATTACAGTAACTTTGGTATTGTTTTTACAAGCGCAATTGGCGCGGCAGTAATCGATAATAAACAAGGCGAGCAAGAAGAGTTTATAACGTGGGACAACGGAATGAAGCTTGGTTATTTTAATGACTTTTTTATATACGCCGAGCTTGGCTTAGATCTGTTCGAACTTGCCTTTAAAAACGATAGAGGCGATAACACCTACCAAATAGAAAAATCGAACAACGACATAGACGGCTACGCAGGTATAGGTGCGGGTTATCACTTTAAGCCATTTAAAATAGAAGTATTTACCCGAGCACGCCAAATAGATGGCGACTACTGGGAAGCACAAGAACATATTTACAGCGGTGTGCAGCTCAGCTTTACGTTTTAATTACCCTTTTGTTTTATAAGAAAAATAAAAAGCGTGTGAAATACAGCTATTTCACACGCTTTTTAAAAAATTACATTTATCAGGTTTGATCTAACCAATTTATATTTAACGGATAGTTTTGGCTACTTTACCAATACTCAAACCCTGAATTAAAATTGAAAACACCACAACCGCATAAGTAAGAGCCAATAAAATATCGCGCTCGTTCCCATCAGGTAATTGCAATACCAGTGCAACCGAAATACCACCGCGCAAGCCACCCCAGGTTAAAACTTTCCATGCGCCAGATGGCAACTCTAATTGCTTATTAAATGTAGTGGTTGTTATACCCACAACAATTAAACGTGCGAGTAACGCGATTAAAATTGTTAAGCCACCAGCAATAAACAAATTACTCGAAAATGCAATCATGACGACCTCAAGCCCTATGAGTACAAATAAAATGGCATTTAAAATTTCGTCAATTAGCTCCCAAAATAAATCAACGTAATGGCGTGTTTTGTCGCTCATAGCCATACTACGACCATGATTGCCCACCATTAACCCCATCATTACCATTGCAAGTGGCCCCGACAAATGCCNATGCATAACCACCAATAACGCCCGCTAAAGTAAGTAATACTTCTTCTTGGTAACTATCAATACTTTTAAGTAAGTAATATAAAATACCACCTAATACCAAACCAAAAACAATACCACCACCAGCTTCAACCGCCAGCGTGTGCGCTACATAATAAGTTGTAGGAATATCACCACTTGATAAAACACCCAATAAAAGCACAAAAATAACCACGCCTATACCATCGTTAAACAACGATTCACCCGCAATCACGGTTTCAATACTTTTAGGCGCACCCGCAGATTGTAAAATTCCCATTACCGCAATAGGATCGGTTGGCGAAATTAATGCGCCAAACAGTAAACACCAAATAAACGCTAAATCAAAACCAAGCAAAGGGAGTACTAAATAAAGTGCGCCAGCAATAATAACCGTAGATAGCAACGTACCAACACAGGCCAAAATACCTATTGGCAACTTATAGCGCCTTAAATCGCTAACATTTACATGTAGCGCCCCAGCAAACAGCAGCATAGAGAGCATGCCATCAAGCAAAACTTCAGTAAAATCTAACTGATCGAGCAAGCTCACTTCGTAATCTATAAGATCATCAAACCCTAAAAAGCCCAAAAATATAGCGCCGATAGATAAAAGCATCGAAATAACCATAACGCCAATGGTTGTTGGCAAGCCAATAAAGCGATGGTTTACATAGGTGAGTAACGCAGTAATTGATAAAAATATCGCACTTATTTCAAGTACGCTTAGGCTGGTTCCTGGTGCCATGGTTTAAATCTCAATATTTATTTAATGATGCCTTGCTCAAAATAAGCAAAGCAGAAGGGTTATTATTTTTTATACGGTTATCTCGCATTATATTCGCGTAGCCTAAACAAGCATACCCAAAATATTAATTATAAATACACACCCTACTCTATTAACGTATTTAAGGTATTAACTTACGCATTAAATAAAACAAAAAAGCCCATGTTAGGAATTAACCTAACATGGGCTTTTTTACTCTCGCTATTTTATAACATGCCTTTGGTAAGCACTTTATAAAAGCGTTTATAAAGTACTTATAAAGAAAGCTCTTCTTTAGCGCGAGTTAAATTGTGCGATACCATTGTACTTGTAGACATTTGGTTTGCTTCGTATAAATCAGCAAGGCCAGCAGTGTCGTTGTTCGCTTTTAAACGTGCTACACCACGGTTGCTTAATGCGAATGATGTAAGTTGGCGTACTTTAAATTTAGGGCCATCTGCGTCTTTTAAAAGCGCGATTGCTTTAGTACAAATTGCTTCAGCCTCAGCGTAATTTTTTGACTTAACATTCAGTGCGCAGCTATTAAATGATTGCTCAAGTGGCTGTGGCGCTGTTGCAGTTTCAATAACCATTAATTTGTAATCACTTTGCTCAGCCATTGCAGCAGCTGAACATGTAAGTAGTGAGCTAAGAGCGATAGTTTTGATAAGTGTTTTCATGGTCGTAGTCCTGTTGGTTAAGCCGTGCTTGTTGCCGACAACTGAACTTTAGAGAATTAACACAAAACCGACAAACGATTAAAACAAACCTAATAAGTGAATAAATCTAACCTATAGACTCTAGTCTAATGCCAAATTACTAATTTACGGCAATTGGTATTTATACAATCAGCAAACAAACCAACACTTTATTGAGTACGCTCAAGTAACTTAACTACTTGAGCTACAACCATTTCTGGCTCATCATTTTGCGGATAGTGATAGCTCTTATTTGTTATTACTATTTCACCTTGAGGAAATGCATTAGCCCATTTTGAGTGTAAGTCGCCCCACATTTCACGCGCTTTGTCGGTAAAAAATAATACAGATGGCTTTTTATACTTTTTAACTGAGGCAATTACTGTCACGGGTATGTCAGCAATTTGTGGATAATCAGGCAGCGGGCGTTTTGCCCAAAAATCTAAATACTGATTCGACATTCCATTTTTCATATCGTCGAGCTTTATTGTTGCAATTTCTTTTTCAGCGCGTGGCAAATCAATCGCGCGCATAATATCTACATCGTGCTCTGATGCAGGCTCAATCAACATCAACGCTTTAATATGATTAGGGTATGTTGCAGCAAATACACGCGCAATATAAGCACCATAAGAGTGCGCAACATACACAACAGGCTCTTCTATTTTCAGTGTTTTGAGTAATAACACAGCCTCAGCTGCATATTCTTCTGAGCTATAGTTTTTCTTTATTTGCGCAGAACCACCATTACCAATACGAGAATACCGTATAACTTTGGCGTGCTTGGTAAGCGATTCAAAAACCGGGTCCCAATCACTTAAACCAGCAGAGCCGCCCGCTTCAAGTAGAATAGTATGTTTACCATTACCAGCTAGCTCGTATTTAACGTCAAAGCCATTTACTTGAACTTTAGCCAGCTCAGCCATGGCACAATGGGAAATTATAAGTAAGCTGAAAATAGTAACTTTTATTAATTTTTTCATCATTATAAATGTGTTTCATTATTAAAATTATCTTCAATGCTAAATACTTTTATGCGTAGTTTCTAGTAAGATTATGTACAATTGAATTTAATCATATATTACTTGACGTGTTAGTTTTTGTACTCTGGCCTTTTATTAAAGGTGTGAGCCTGAAGCTAGGGTTTAATAAGGGTAATTTTATTTTTGTAGTGCCTGATGCAGAGTGCATTTACGGTTTGTAAACCAAGCCATCTTTAAACAGCTTATTACCAAAGTGGACACTATTTCCTAAAAGCCGCTAACCCAACTGACCTGAACAACTAAGCTACCATTGTAATTAAGTGGTTATAAAAAGATTAATAATAATAAATTAAGGGAATAATTATGTTTTTTCAAAAAGAAGATAACAAAGCTATTATCAGAAGCTTTCTAGATTTACAGCTATTAAAAGAGGATGAAAATAAATTCTTTGAAAGTGACATGGCTGATGCCAATTTTGATTTGCTTAAAACTTCAGCAAATATCATCAAAAATACATTCAATTACCCAGTCGCTTGGGACAATTATACAAAACTAAATATCGGCCTTTATGGCGAACAGTTTCTTGATTGCATTAAAAAGGTTACGAATACTTCTGTTAACAATGATCATATATGCCCTCATATCCAAAATCTTTACTTAAGCTCATTAAGGTTTTTCTTTGAAATTGATTTTATGCTGAAAGAAGGTGAAGACGAGCATGAAGGATTTAAAAAATCTATTTCTGGAATGAACATAAAAAAAGAAGCTGTTAGCAATACTATAAATGAACTTTTTGATAACGAATTTAAATTAGAGTTACTTTACATCATTAACTCAACTCCACTTTTAATTACAAAAAATTTATTTCACTCTGAACAAATTAAACTTTTTTCTACATTTGACGAAAAGAGATTAACTGCTGAAGAAACATTAAATAATATTGCTAGCTCAAAAGAGGAAATTACAAAGAAAATATCTGATTTTCAAACTGAATTAGAACAAAAAGAACAAACAGTTGAAAATTTACAAGCCACATTAGATAAGCAAGAGACTGCTTTTAACTTTGTTGGATTATACAAAGGCTTTAATGAGCTAGCAAAGCGGAAACAAAAAGAAGCTACTAATACTTTTTGTTTTCTTATCGTATTAGCATTTTCATTAATTGCATTTCCTTTGTCCGCTATGATCTCCATATACAACCCTAACGATATCAGTCAGAGCTCTGCTATTTCGACACATCTACTAAATTTATTACCTCTTATTTCGTTAGAGATAATTTTGCTCTATTTTTTCAGAGTTGTGCTACATAACTATAAATCAATTAAGGCTCAAGTTCTTCAGGTAGAGCTTAGACAAACTCTTTGTCAATTTATCCAAAACTACGCAGATTACTCAAAAGAAATTAAAAAAGATGATCCCGCTGTTTTAGAAAAATTCGAAAACCTTATTTTTAGTGGGATTATCAGTGATGCTGAAAATCTTCCTAGTACATTCGATGGAATGGATCAAATTACAAAATTACTATCATCTTTAAAAAGGACTTAAGAGTATGAAACGGATTGTTTTTATAATTTTTGGAATTGCAGGGCTAGCCGCCATTATCGCAATTATATTTTTTGTATCGAAATTTGGGTTTGGCCCAGCCTCTACAATCAGTAACTGGGGCGCAGTTGGTGACTTTTTTGGTGGTGTGCTTAACCCCACGTTCGCTTTACTCAGCTTAATTTTAATTGCTTATACACTAATGCAAAATAAAAAAGCGCTAGAGCAAAGTGAAAAAGCAATACAACAAGGCACTGAAGCAATCGAGCAAAATGAAAGAGCATTACAAGTAAGTAATGATGAGTTGGCTCTTACTCGAAATGAACTTGCTAATTCAGCAACAGCATTAGAGGAACAAGCAAAGTTACTTGCAGTACAAAGTTTTGAAACTACCTTTTTTAATATGTTGGAATTGCATAATAAACTTATCAATCAGTTCATTTATATTCACGAAAACTCCCATGAGAGGATCTCAAGAAAACTTAATATAGATTCTTACTCTGCCGGAACAGTTATGAAGGTAGAGCCCGGAATAAAAAGCATCAATCGATTATTAATGGCTATAGAAAACGCAAATAATAAAATTGTTAGTAACAAATCAATTATTTTAACGTTTTCAATGTTCTATATATATGAAAATAAAGAGTTTGGTAGGTACTTTAGAAATCTATATCAAATTTTGAAATTAATAAAAAACAGTTTCCCCGATATAGGTATTCAAAAAAAGTATAGTAATATTCTCAGAGCCCAATTATCAAACCAAGAATTATCATTATTAATTTTAAACTGCTTATGTCCGCATGTGGATAATGGCGAGTTTAGAAAGTTAGTAATTCACTTCGAGCTACTCGAACATTTAGATATCACCTACAAGTTAGGGGATAATTACATCGCTACTTTCACAATAAATAACCCAACACTGAATTTGACTAGTAATGAAATCGATCAGTATTTTTCAACAGATACTAGTGGCAAGCTCATTAAGTCTGCTTTTGGGCAAAACTCTCAAATTATGGATTATTGTAAGTTCAAAAATCTGGTAGACCAGTAGTACTAAAAGCCTGCTAACAGTGGGCTTTCTTATAATAAAACTCGTTTTCTCGCTCAAACCTATAAACTCCCTCGCCCATATGCCATAATCTAAATAATTCATTATTTTAGTAACTTGGCGCGCATTTAGGCGTTTTTAAGTTAACTACTCAGGGTTTTCAGCATGGCATATCAAGAGCAAAATCAAGCAACAATCTACTGGCACGACTATACTCAAATGCAATTAAGCCATTGTTTTAAATAACTTAAATTAAAGATCTAAAATTATTTATACACAAATTTATACACATAACCGTTTCGTAATCACTTCACTTACTCCACCTTTGGCGCTGCCAATCTTGCTCTAAGAGTACCGTTTTTAAATTTCAGTTCTATTTTCAATTAAGTCATTGTTTTAAAATTATTTTATTATTAATCATAAAAAGCACTTTGATCCTCAAAACCTCACATAAACGAGCTAAGTTATTGTTTAACTGTCTTATTATTTTAAATTCCTTATTAATTACAGGCGGTTAAACTGTAAAACAGTGAAATTAGCTTCGATCTTTTCAGATCTTTGATCTGCTAAGGACCCTATATACTCCGCTGGCTGTCGGTTTAAATGAAGTACTTTAAAACTGTAAAAAAATAACGATAAAGAGCGCGCAGGAGGGTGAGGAAGAGTGCGGATTTCGTGGCGTACATTCTGTGTGGGGCTAGTTTCCGTGGCTAGAACCTCACTGTTCAACATAGATAGCAATAACTTTACTGCAGCGAATAACGGCCATTAAAAAGCCCAGCGTGTTGCTGGGCTTGTTTAGGTGGCTTGTGTGTTACTTTGTTATTGGGTCTAGCCTAGATTTTTGGGCTGCTGCTTCACCTGCTTTGCTTGTAAATACTGCGGCTGTTATTGGTGGCGCCATTGTTGGGCTGTGTTTATGTGTGGCGCATTCTGTTGCTATATCTTTTACTGTGGCCATTAGCTCTGATAGCAATTTAAGTACGTTCTCGCTGTCACTACCTAACCACGTTTTAGGGCTCTTATGCTCTTGTTCTTTGCTTGCTATTACTTTGCGGGTTTCACACTGCAGCTCTGCTAATTTGCCGATGATGTCTTTTAATGATTCATCTGTTTTGTTTTCAAAGTTACCGCTTTCATCAATATGTTGATAAACCCCTTCACGTACTTGGGTACGGGTTTCTCCCTCTTTGATTGCAGGTAAGTCCCAACCAAAAGGTAATATGGTTCTAATGAATGGTTTATCCGCTCGGCCGTAGGCAAAGCCAATTTCTACAATTGAATTAATAGCCGGCGGTTCTAGTCTGCCTGCGTTGTCGCCTGCGCCTGGTAGTGGAAGTGGCACGGCTTGAAGTGGTTTTGATTTGGTGTCGGTGCCGTTTTCGTCAATCAGCTGCAAGTTAACCGCATAGCGTGGGTAGAATGCATCGCTGCCACGCTC
>NZ_AUTP01000364.1:0-18487 GCF_000498075.1 Pseudoalteromonas sp. TAB23 | reverse complement strand
AGTTAGCTCAGCAATACTTTGTTGCGTAAAACCACTTTTCTTTAGAACGGCGATCTGGCATCTTTGCGCATAGGTCAGTTGTTTGTAATGTCTCATTGTAAAATCTCTTGCCGGAGAAAAAGCAGTTAGCTTATGAGCAACTGACCACTTAATCTAGCCAAAACAAGTTATGCACTTACAATTTGAATCTAGGTTGTTTAATTGGGAATATACCTAACAATTATATGAAGTGTAAGTTTGTATATGTGCATTGTTACACAACAAGCTATCTATAAATGTTTAAATTCGTTAACGAGTGTAAATAAAACGTTAATCACCAGATTTAAAAACTAACTTACCAATTAAATTGTTTACTAAGTAAGCATCGATTTAGCGCTAAATGTATTACAAAAGAGTATGTTACAATTAAGGTAAAGCATATCTTCATATTGAGTATTATGGCGCAGTATATTGCTACTCCAAGTTGGCTAGGCCGTTTTTTTACCCGTATTAAACACGTAACTATTGAACAAGAGCGCCTTGTTGTGCATTTTAGAAGTGCTCCCGCACGGACATTTTTAATTAAAGACTTTTATAATTACTCAATACTTAAAAACCGTTTATTTAGCGCCAAAATTAATTTGTGCGACAGTAGCAATACATCAATTAGCTTTTTAAACAAATCACAAGCGAACGCTTTAAATACTGCCCTTAACACGCGGTTTTCAGCCCTGCTTGAGCAAAAGGTAAATAACGCAAAGATTTCGCTCAAGCGCTATGCTTTAGATGAGTTTTTACGTGATAGTTCCATAAAAACACTTAATAATGATGTGTTTTTGCTTACCAAGCAGTACGCTAAAAGTACAAGTGTGTGGCAACAACACTTATCGCCAAGTAGTATTAAATTTTTAAATATACTAAGCACCACACCCAATACTCACGATGCAATTGCACAGTTGCGCCATAAATATGAAAAAAAACAACTAACTCTTAAAAATGACTTTTTTAATCAAGTAGAGTCAAATCCATTAACAACAGAGCAGCGCTTAGCGGTAATACGCGATAACGATAAAAATTTAGTATTAGCGGCAGCAGGCACAGGTAAAACATCTGTGATGGTAGCAAAGTCTTTAGATTTAATAGCATGCAATATTGCTAAGCCTGAGCAAATTTTGGTGCTGGCCTATAATAAAACAGCAGCAAATGAGCTTAAAGAGCGCTTTATTAAACGCGCCACGCATGCAAAATTGCATACCAAAGCACCCACTATTTTAACGTTTCATGCGCTTGGGCTTAAATTACTACAAAGTGCTAAAAAGCCAATCGAATTATCAAAATTTGCAACTGACCCAGTTCAATTAAATAGTTGGTTAACTGGGTGGGTAAGTAAAAAAATACAAACCGAACCACAGTTTTTAAAAGCATTTTTAGATTTACTCCATGAGCCGATTGATATATTTAGCTTTAAAGATAATGCACAGTACGAGCGGTACGTACGCGATAACGAATACCGTAGCCTTGCGGGTCATAAAGTAAAAAGTTATCAGGAAGTGCTTATTTCAAACTGGCTACATTTGAATTGCGTACCGCACAGTTATGAGGTGAATTATCACTTTAGCCAAGGCGCAGAGCGAAGTGGGCAATACCAACCAGACTTTTATATACCTCAATATGATATTTACCTAGAGCACTTTGGCATTGATAGGCAAGGGAATACACGTGCCGATATGGATAAAAAACATTATAACGAGCAAGTTGCATTTAAGCGCAAACTGCATAAACAAAATGGCACCACCTTACTCGAGACCTTTCATTACAACTGGGTAGAAGGAAAGCTAGAGCAAACCCTCGCAAAGCAATTAAAGCAGCATAATGTTGAATTAACACCTTTAAGTAACGACGAAATATTTCATACTTTAAATAACTCAGGGCAGTTACAGCAAGTGATTGATAAGTACATAAAATGTTTACAAGCTATTCGAGTGGAGCAACTAAGTAATAAGCAAATAGAACAGCGCATTAAGCAAAGTGGTATTAAAAATTACCAGCAATATGCAAACTTGTTAGTGCAAATTCATGATGCTTATATAAATGAACTAAACGCGCAAAGTACCATTGATTTTGACGACATGATTATTCAAGCAACAAAGGCGATAGTAAGCGGAGATTTTAATATTCCATGGAGCCACATTTTAGTTGATGAGTTTCAAGATATATCAAGCGCGCGCATGGCTTTCATAAATGCCATATTAAAACATGGCAAAGGAATACGATTTACTGCTGTTGGTGATGACTGGCAAGCAATTTATCGGTTCTCGGGTGGTAATTTAGCGCTTACTACACGCTTTAATGAATTAGTGGGCAGCCACTCTCTTACTATGCTGCAAAAAACATTTAGATATAACAATAGTATTAGTGATGTAGCAGGGCGTTTTGTAATGCAAAACCCTGAGCAATATAAAAAGCAGATCAGCACACATACACAAGTAGCCACTTCACAAGTTATTTTATTAGACGATTTATACCAAGGTACTAAATCGATAGAAATAAAAGTACAACAGAGCATAAGCACTATTCAAAAAAATGATGCATCAGCGAGCATTGCCATACTTAGTCGATATAGATACATGTTAAATAGCGTGCAGCAGCATTTAAAAGATAAAAAGCATACAAACACTCTTTATTTTTGGACATTGCATAGTGCCAAAGGGCTTGAAGCCGATTACTGTATTATCATTGGTTTTGAACAAGGTAAATTAGGGTTTCCTAGCGATAATCAAAATAATGTGCTGGTGGAGTCGTTATTACCAGAGCAAGATGAATTCACTCACTCAGAAGAAAGGCGTTTGCTTTATGTAGGTATTACGCGCGCTAAACATAAAGCGTATTTAATTGCAGACCCTTATGCATGCTCAGCGTTTGTAAAAGAACTAGTAAATGACGATTATCCTATTCAAATCGGCTCCACGTTGTTTAACAAGTCGCAACTAAAGCAAAGAGAGTGTAATACGTGCAGCGACGGATTAATTGTGCCAAAAACGGGTCAGTATGGTGATTATTATAGCTGTACTAATACGCAGATTTGTGAAACTAAACTACGAGTGTGTAAAAGCTGTAGTAGCCCCTCGGTTGATAAAAGCACGTATTCACAATGTGTGAATACAGAGTGTAAAACGCAGCACCCAATTTGTGAAAAGTGTGGTCGCGAAATGCGTAAACGCAAATCTAAGCACGGTGAATTTTTAGGGTGCAGTGGTTTCGCTCTTAAAGAAGATAACTGTAAAAACACTCGAAAAATGATTGTTTAACGGCTAACAGGTAGGTTTACACTTGTCTATTTTATAGAACTATGTAAATAGAAATTATATTCATTTTATTGATTTTAACAAGTTATCAATGTCTAATAGAAGAATGAGCTTTAACTGTTGTTTATTATGCATTTTTTCAATAGGTTCTTTTTATTAAACGATCACTATTCAGCCCCTGATCAGGTTGCTAATTGGCGAATAAGTGCACTGCGCATTATTCTATCGTTAGTAATGGTGTTATGCTTTGCTGTGGCGTGCCACACGTACACAAGCGCTATTGAATTTAACTTAATTTATATTGTTGTATTAACAAGCAGCTTTCTTGCTACTGCATGTGGTTTACTTATAGCAAGTAAGCGTTTTTATCACTTTAGCGCTCATGCACTTTTAATAGCCATTGTAGCTGCTAGCGTGTCAATGAACTTATTTTTAACAGACCTAGAACTTGCTAAAGTGGGCTCTATGTATATGTATTCTTGCCCGATAATCGCACTTATGCTACTTGGTTATAGAACAGCCCTTGCTTATGGCGTATTAAATATTGCGCCGTTTTATATGATCATCAATAACGTTGATGTCTCGGGTTTAACCGGCATAGCTCAACAACTTCCCGACGCTGACTTATACATTACAGGGCTTATATTTTTATTTTTTAACATTTGTATTCCCCTTGCTGTGGCGCGCACAATTGTGGCTGCTAAGCGTTTAAACAAAACAATGATAAGCGCTAATACACACCTTAAAGATAAAAATGAGCTTTATCGAAGCCTGTTCACCGAATCAAATAAAGCCAAAATTATTGTTGACGAAAATCTTGTCATTACTGATTTTAATCAACATGCTATTGATATGTTTGGTATAAAAAAAGAATTAAAAGAAGGAAGCGTTAATCTTTCTCATTTATTTCCGGCCTTAGTTTTTGACGACTCTAATGCTCAAAATAAAATTGTGAAGTACAAAAAAAGTTATTTTAAAGCCAGTTATCAGCAAATAACAATGAGTACAAACTACCGTGTATATGACTTTTACGATTGCACGCAAGAGCAGCTCATTAAACAAAATTTATCGATGATGGAACAAGAAAATAAACGTTTACGCTTTAGAGACTCGCAAACAAAACTACCTAATAGAGAATGGTTTGAGCTGCAATGCGACAGATTAACAAGCAAATACCAAAAAGGTTTTTATATCATTGTTGCGCAAAGTGCAAATAGTGAATACTTAAATTTGAAGCTCACTAAAGCCGACTCTCAAGCATTACTTATTAACGCGTACAAGCGTTTAAAAGCGATGCCAGATGGGCCGCTGTTGTGTGCTCATATAGGAGTAGGAAAGCTTGCTTTTATAATTGGCGCAAACTCGCAAAACGAGCTAGAAGATAAGCTATTAATGCAAATAAAAAATACATTAGATAAAACATATAATGTATTTGGTACTAAGTGTCAGCAATCATTTTTATTTGGTTTTGCAAAGTATCCTGATCATGGAAAAAACAGCGCAACAGTACTTAGCAATGCATGCGAAGCACTTAAACTAGCAAATTGTAATATGGCCCTTAGTGGTTATAACGAAAAACAATCACAAGCTTTTATCGAAAAATACGAAATTTCAATGTTATTAGATGAAGCGCTTCAGCAGGGCGATTTGTCGGTGCACTATCAACCTAAAGTAGATGCAACGGGTCAATGTATAGGGCTTGAAGCCTTAGCGCGTTGGAACAGTCCAATACTGGGTAATGTGTCGCCAGTGGTATTTATTCCTATTGCCGAAGAATACAGAATGGTTAGTCGGTTAACCGACCTGATTATTCAAAAGGTGTGCGCTCAAATTGCCGATTGGACCAAGGCGGGTTTACCGAGTGTGCCGGTGGCAATAAATATATCTCTAATTGATTTTAGCCAAACCGATTTTATGTCAAAACTGGTTAAATACCTTGCCGACTTTAACGTAAAGCCACCTCAAATAGAGTTAGAACTGACTGAAACCTCTCTTGAGGCAAACCAAGCGCATTCGCTAAAGCTTATGCAAACGCTGCAATCGTGGGGTTTTACTATTTCGGTCGATGATTTTGGGGTGGGTTATTCTAATATTGCACGCCTTGCCGATTACCCTATTAACAAGCTCAAGTTAGATCGCTCATTAATAAGCCAAGTAACGAGCTCTACGCGTCAAAAAAGTTTAGTTAAAGCGGTGCACGTTATGTGTGAAGAGCTTGATATTAAGTGTGTAGCCGAAGGAGTAGAAACCCAAGAGCAAGTAGCAATAATGACGCAAATGGGGTGTAAAGAATTTCAGGGCTTTTACTTTGCTAAACCAATGCCAGCCGAAAATTTTGCAGAACATGTTAGTCGCCATGGCTTAGTGTTTAACCCTAAAGAGATGACGGCTCAACTTTAAATGTATTTAGTGGGCACTATATAGAACATATACACCTAAGGTATGTATGTTCTATAAAACTAGCTGGGTTTTATTACCTAATTACAGAGCTGTTGGGCGTTTATGGTTATTTCGCACTGATGAATAGCCTCAGCTCCCCAATGCTGTATATCTGATTGAGCAGTACAGCCTGCATCTTCAATTAAAGCAGTATTGGCATCACATAAGAGTAGCACTGCGTTATCATCTTGTATGTTCACGATAAGCGTGTATTCCCCAAAGGGTGCAAGTTTGCTTAAATCGTTATTAACAGCAGCTTTTAATAACTCATCAGTAGTTGAATAGGGTGTTTCACTAAATTTTAATGTGCCATCAACGGCTGTAGCAATATCTTTTAATTGCGAGGCTAAGTCGGCCATCACTTCTGGATTGTTGTTTTTAGGAGTGTAGCAACCGCTAAGTAATACTATGAGGCTTATACAAAGTAAGTGTTTCATTTTATTTGCTCCATACCGTCATCGTGTTGTGTTCATCGTAGCCTGTATCTAGGTTCCAATTTTTAATTACACTGTAATCAGTATCTAAAAATACGGCATTGGCAATAATGGTTATGTAGTGCTGAATATTGCTAACGGCAAAGTCAAAAATATCGTTGTAATGCATAGGCTCGTGCGGCGTTTTTAGTTGTTCAATAAAAGTGGAGTCTACTTCGTTTGGGCGAGGATAAAACAAACCTAAATCAGCAGCAACATGGCGTGCGCAGGCAAATAATCGATAGCTTTCTTCAACATTATTTACTACAAGCTGAAAACCGTTATGCCATGAATTAAAGTTAGGAGCGTGTTGTGCAGCGTAGCTTGGGTGAACCGTTAACAAAGCATGTTGCCAAATTTTTGCAATATCGGTATCAAAATTATCGTCTTTGTTAGTACAAGATCCAATATTTTGTTGCACGCGGTCAGCATAACCTAACTCACCTAAATTTAAACGCTGCCAAATAAATGCATCTTGGTTCATTTCGCAGGCACGGTGCGCCGTTTGATTTTGCTCATACGGGCCTACTTTTAATTCAACAACCGGATGCACCGTTATATCCGCAGCAACATGGGCCATATAACCGCATAACCAAGCAAAGCACTTTTCAAATGCTTCACTTTCAAGTGTTTTGCAGTATTCAATCATGGCTTTAAGTAAATCGCCTGTGTGCTCATAGTGCATTAGGTCGGCCCACGCATTTTGGCTAGGCTGCGCTACTGCTAAGTAAGGATAATCGGGGGCTACACAGCCTAGTTCAAGGTATGCTTGGCGTTGGCTCAAAATAAGTTTTGCCTTTTTAGGCATATCCATTTTAGCGAGTGATTTGGTTTGCGTTGCAATATTAACGGCTGTGATGTGCGCAAAAGCACCTGGCATTGTCATATCCTTATGATTTATTAATAAGAGTACAGGTTAACATTGAGAGGGGGTTAAATAAAGCCAACTAAATGCAAGTATAGCGGGGGTAAACACCTATTAAATTAGCTGCTCAACTAATTGGCCATTCTCGTATAATTTAGCATGTTGACGTTTATGTTCTTCAAATAGGTAAGCTCTTAGTTGCTCTTGACCGCTATGAATTTGTGTTATTTTAGCAGCTATACCTTGCGTGCTTTGTCTTACGGGTTCTATCTCCATCGAAATACTTTGTTTGTTAGGCAAAATAAATTCCATGTGCTGCGATTTATTTAAATGGTTACCTTTTCTGAGGGGTTTTAAAAACATCCCCGTGTTTGATATTGATTCAATTTTAAACCCTTGGCTTTTAATATTTAGCTCACTCCAGCGCCAACTGCGCAGTGTGCCTTGTGTGTCTATTACTTCGGGGGCGTTTAAAATAGGTTTGATTATACCGGCGCTATCAATTTTTAAGTCCAACGGAAACCATAACTGATAGTGTGCAACCTCTGCGAGCAGGGTTAAATTAGCGCTACTAAGTAAGTGAGCAATATTGGCTGGTACTGAACTTTGTAACGTTAAAACGTGACTGTTGTGCGCATGTGACTTTTTATTAGGCTTGAATAACTCAGCAAAAAAATTTATCTCTTCATTAGAAAAGTCCATATTTCACCCCAGTTACATAAAATAATTCACCACCGTAATTTAAACAATGAAATTGGTCAATAAATGCTCCGTTTAAATTTGTTTAGATAATATTTACAAAGGCAAAAGGGCAAACTAAACAACGTATTTAAATGAAGTGCTTAACCCTATCGCTTTTCAGAGACTTGAATTATTTAACATTTATAAAAATATATTTAGGCTCAAGTGGCTAGCTGTTAAACTGCAACACATTAGTTTTATAATTTATATTAGAGTTTACATTATGATATGTGCATTTTTACGTGATCAACAGCCGAAGTTACTAGGTATGTTAGTGGCATTGTTTGGTGTTGGATATTCAATAAATGCAGTGGCTCAAGAGCAAAACCAAACTTTAATTTTAGTGGGGTCAGAGCTTACTACCTGTACTAGCGCAAAGCTTAACAATTGCCAAAAAGAGACTGCTATTGATGGTAAGTCACATAATTTATATGCTGTTAGCAGCGCTCAAATAAAAAACATCACGCAGCATTGGCCTAATAATAACGTTGAGGCAAAAACGGCTGTATTAAAAACACTTAAAACCTTGCTAGGTAAATCGTCAAATAGTGTATCTAAAACAGATTTATTATGGCTATGGCGCGATATAAATAACCAGCAATTAGAAAGCCTGACTCAGCAAGAGTACAACTTTGTATTTGATATGCTAGAAGTGCCGCTACTTGATAAAAACGGTGAGCGCTTAAAAGAGCAAGTAAATACCGATTTTAATATTGAGGTCGCGACTAATAGTATTTTACAATTTGTGTCGGGCAGTTTAAAAGTTAATAACGCAAAACCCACCATGCTTGCTATTACGGCATCGAGCCGCGACCCTTATGAGTCGGCAGATGTAGCGCAGAGTCTTTTAGCACAATCAAATATAAACACTCAATGGTTAGCACTAACGCCAGCACTTGCTAAAGCGATTACGAGTAACTCGTGCGATGAATTACCCGCTCTCAGAAATACATTAATGAATGTGTATAACCGGGAAGCAATTTATCTAGAGTACACAAAGTCCGAATACGCTTTATGCAAAAGTGGCACTAATGCACTTGTATCACTTATTAAAAATAGTACCGGTGTGATGTTTAATAGCGGTAATGCAGCATTAACTCACAAGGTATTATTTGATCAAAACAATAATCCATACCCGTGGACGCAAGCATTGCAAACTCGCCCAGTAATTGTAGGTGAAGGCGCGGGCGCAGCAATCCAAAGTAAAGTGACGGGCATGTTTACAAATACGACAAGCCTTGAGGCACTTCGCAAAAATGAAAATAACACTAATGCTGGTGGACTTGGCAGCTTTAATTTTGGTGTACTAGATACTCAGTTTAGCGAACAAAACCGTACATTTAGGCTTACAGCAGCGTTAAATAAAAATGAAGTAAAAAAGACTAAAACAGAGATTCAACATGGTTTTGGTATTGATGAAAATACGGCTTTGGTTGTTATTAAATCGCCAGAAGGTAGTTTAATAACCGTAATAGGCAAAAGTGGTGTAGTGCATTTAGCTAACCAAGGTAAAGCACAACCTGAGAGTAAGAGCTATAGCTACTCGTATTGGCCTACAAGCAGTGTAATTGAAATTACCAATAACACGTTTACTCTAAGCAAGCGCACAATAGATGAGGCGTTACCCGCTATAAAAATACCTCCACTGCCTGTGCAGCGATTTGGTGCAATTTTAACAAATTCAAAACTGCGATCACTTACTCAAGCTATGTGCCTAAGCCAAGAGCAAAGTGCGGTAGCTCAACAAGATGAGTTTATAATTAGCCTTACAGCAACGAGTGACACACAGTATCATCGCGTTAATGCAAAAGAGTTTGGTTGTGCACTAAGCAATTTAGAGTTAGCTATAAAGTCGATTTAGTTACTAACCTGAGCCAAGGGTTTAAGTTTTTGGCTCTTCTCTATAAAATAGCCACCATAATGATTTAAAAGCCTAGCCAAGGCCTTACTAAAAGAGTTTTAAAATGAATAATGAAAATGACGTAATTGATACTTTAGCCGAACTAGAAAGCTTTTTAATAGATGTCGAAAACGGTGGTTTTGGACTTAAAGGTGTTGCCGGTGTTGGTATGGCTACTAATAACAAAGATGGCAGCCGTTTTGTTGCTGTGTTTGACGATAATCAAAAGCTACTTTTAGCACGCATGATTACAGAAAACGTATTCCAAACAGGGCAAGACATGGTACGAAATGGTGTAGGGCGCAAGCACTAATATTAACTTTACTGAATAACGCCACTGTAAAATGCGTTATTCAGTAAGTATTTATAAAATCAAAATATTGAAATTAAAAGTCCATTTCCCAATCTAGTTGGCACCATGGGTGCTCGTCATCAGCTAATATACTTTGTAATGTAGCAGCCGTATCATTTATTTTCTCAAATAAATCATGGCTAAAATTAAAGTCAGGGTTTGGCTCGCTGTACGTTTCTTGAGTTGTAATCTTTTGCCATATACACCGACCAACTACATAACTAGTTGCATACTCTTGCCAGCTAATAAATAAGGTTTGTGCCAGTTTTCCAATAGGCTTAAGGTAATGCCATGCTTCTTCTTCGGTTAAAAAATTAACGCTAACACCACAACGACATAAAAAAGCATAGCGGCCAATATCAAAAGCTCTAATACCACAACGAGCCAGTGAGAATTTATGTATTCCTGCCCAGTCCGACATAATACCTATAGGCGTATTTTGATAGGCAGTAGATTTATTCTCAATGTAGTATCTTGCTAATAAATCATTTCTGGTGAGTTCAGCCATACAACTCATGAAAACTTGGCTATTTGATGTGTTATAAAAAACATTTAAAGTTTCAATTAATTCTTCTTTTGTTGTAACGCCATAAGCATTATCTAAAATACTTAAATTACCGTTAGCAACTGACTCGTCAGTGTAGTTTTTATTGTGATGTTTTAAGGTATTCAATGAATAACCATTTTGCATTGAAAGGTGCCCTGAGAGGCTAATAAGCCATAATTTTTGCTCTGAACTTAAGGTCGCATCATCCGCAATTACACAAGGTACTTCACTTTGATTGTGCATCTACAATCTCCTTTGTTATTTGCAGTTTTTGGCATATATCATTGTAATTAGGATGCATTGGCTGTCCATGTTCAACGAGCTTTTCACAACACTCCACTGCAAATTCAAGTGAGTATATCCCAAGCCTCTGATGTCCGTATTTATCTGCGGCTAATATTAATATGGGTATTGCTGCATCATATTGATCTAAGGCAGCTAGCGATCGCCCTTTGTAATAGTAGGTTTGTGGTAAATTAGAAAACTCGCTCATCGTGATGTTTGCGAGCTTAATACAGGTATCAAAATCATCTATATCAAAAGCTATGTGAATAAACTTTAAGCTCCAACTTGGTTGGTGTGTGATTTTTGGCATAGCTTGCTTAATAGCATAAATAGCGGCTTGTTTTATTTGCTTCACAATCGCTTTATCTTCGAAGTTTGCCAATTTAGCCATTAACGCATGTAGCATTGCCCAAGCATATTGCTGTTTATAGTCTAAATCAGCATAGAGGGCGTAACCCATGGGTTTATTGGGTTTTCCATCATGATCAGTCGCTGGAAGATCTAATGTTTTGAGTTCTAATTGTGAGTATATATTCTCTTGTACAGAGCCTAGCACGCGAGGGGTTTTATAAAACTTGTTAGGAGATGGTTGTATTTTTTTTGCGATAGTTTCCATTATCAAATTAAAATCAATTGAGTCTGGGCAATATATAAATAAATCAACCAGTAGTGGCCAAGGATCTATCTGTTTTTGTAAATGTAGATTCATAAAGGCGATAAAAACGTCAAATGCTTCATCTAAGCGTTCTAGCTTAGCAAGGCATAAAGCCTGTAAATAATTGCAATCAGCGTGAAAAATTAGAGGGTATGTTTGAGTCGTTATTAAAGCATCTTTGTAGCGACCATTTTCAAATTGTAACGTCGCTATTTTAAGAGCGTTACTTTCCTCATTTTTTTTAAGATCTTTTATGTAGTATCGACGGGCGATAATCAAAGCAGAGCGAAGGTCTATATCCTCAGGGCTAGTATAAAAATAAGAGTTTAAATACGTATATGCTTTTTCATAATTTTTAAGGTGCAAATAACACAGACCAATCTCTTTAGTCATATTCATCGCATAAAAACTTTTCATAAGTTCTCGCTGCGCAAGATAAATAGTGAGTGCTATATCATAGTTTTTAAGCTTAAATTCTGCGTGTGCTTGTAAATCTCGCAGCTGATCTATGCTTGCATCTGTAGGCTCTGGCAATGAGGCAAGTAACTTACTAATTTCTGTGTATGCACCCAATGTCCATAAATAGTTAGCAACATAAAGATAAAGTGACTCGTCATTATAAAATACCAAATTAATTCGCTGCATAAGCGTAATTAGCTGCTCAGCTGTAAGCTTAGAATATATACATTGCTCTTCTATTAAGTTACGTAACTGAAGATGCTGCTGCAGCTGTTCAAAGCTGATATTGTGATCAATGTTAGATAGGGCATCGATTCGCAGTGGTAGGCTCTGAATATAATGATGCAGTGCAATAGCAAGTTCACGGTAGTGATTATTTTTATTGGTTACTAACTCACTAGAGATTTTCATACTCTCATCTAAAAATTTAAATACCGAGGCAGATAAAAAGTAATTCTCTGAAAAGAAATCAATTAAAGTAAATGAGACTTGCTGACTTTGATCGACATCCCAAAATAATGGCGACGAAAATAATAACTTCCATTGTTCAACATCGCTGCGAGATAACACATTACAATATAATTCATTGAGTGCTACTTGCAGCTCTGAAATAGAGCGAACACAATTTAACTCGATAGGTTGAGGCTTAACTATTTCAACTTCTGTAGGTGCGGGAGAGGGCTCTTTTTCATCAAAAAATGACTCGTTAATAACGCCTTTTTTTTCGTGCTCATCTTCAAATACTTGATTGGGTGCTTTGTCTTCATTTTTAGCAGGTCGTTTAGCCTCTTTAATAGCTAACTCATATGCTTTTCGTAAATCTTTAAACTCTTCGGGAAACTCTGTTGGCGATGTTTTTTTTAGAATCTCTGTATAAGCGAGTTTAATAAGGCGTTTATCTGTTGTGGCTTCAATGCCTAATATTTTCCAATAGTTCATTACTTCACTCTTTATTTAATGCATGTAATTTTTTAACTGAAACTATTTTTTATTAGTTAACTTTAATAGTTAATTTTAATAACTAAGATAGCGCTTTATATTTTCGATCATACGCTCTATTTTGTGGTTATCGTGTGTTTCTAACACTTCCATAAATTGACCAATCGCCTCGCCAATCTCTCGCCTTTTATCGCCTAGACTTTCTTGGAATAGACGCTCTAACTTTGCTTTAAATGCAGTATTTACAAGTTTGTCTTTAGGCAAAACCTTAAGTGCATTAAGTCGTGAAAAACGTTCACGTAACTCACTTTCATTCAAGCTTTCTTCATTTTCGCCTACATAAGTGCGGTATTTTTTGTCACTTGCAACATTAGTTACTTCAACTTCAAGTACACCATTAAGATCGTAGGTATATGTTAAATATAACTCTTGTATTATATTTAACGGCTCAAGATTTATTTCTAAATCGCCTAAAAACACATTATCTTTAGGGAGATAATGTTCACCCTGATAAATTTTAATGAGTACTTTTTCTTGTTCAGGGTGAGCTGAATAAACAGAACGAGTTTCGCTTACAGGAATCGTCGCGTTACGTTCTATAATAGGCAAAAACTCAGACTGACCATGTTTGTTGTTTACCTCCACGCCTAAAGTGAATGGGCAAACATCAGTCATTATTACGTCTTTCAATTCTTTAGCACGTGCGCTCATACCTGCCTGAATTGCAGCACCAGTAGCGATAGCATGGTCAGGGTTATATTGAGTTTGCGGTATGCGTGAAAACACACGGCTAATTTGCTGTTGAAAAATAGGCATACGCGTAGCGCCGCCAACAAGAATAAGTCCATCAACGTCTTCAAGTGTTAAGTCAGCGTCAGACATCGCACGGTTAATAGGAAACTTAATTCGCTCAATTAACTCGCTACACAATGTACGATAATCTTCCAGAGTGAGGGTATATGAATACGTTTTTTCTTTATATTCAAAATTAAAGCTGGCTGTTGACTCGTTAGTTAATTGGCACTTTAAACGCTCGCACAACGACCAAATATTACGTAGTTCACTATCTGAGAAAAACCCTTTGTACAAATCGTTTTTCTTATAAAGATCTTCTTCAATAACGTTAGTAAAGTCGTTACCGCCTAAGTAGTTATCACCCGATGAGGCGTGTATTTCAAATATGTCGTTAAATACCTCAATAACCGACACATCAAATGTACCGCCACCAAGCTCCAGTACTAAGTAAGTTTGCTCACAGTTTTTATTATCGAGCCCATAAGCGAGTGCTGCGGCTGTGGGTTCATTAAGTAATCGCTCAACTTTAAGGCCTGCAAGTAAAGCCGCTTGTTGCGTTGCTTGGCGTTGTTTATTGTTAAAATAGGCAGGTACCGAAATAACGGCTTCAGTAATAGGCTCTTGTAAATAATGTTCGGCTTGCTCTTTAAGGCTTTTTAATAAAATGGCTGATAGTTCAGTTGCGCTATAATCTTGCTCGCCCAATGAAAAGGTTTTATCAGTGCCCATAAAACGTTTAAATTCACAAATTGTGTGTGCGGGGTGGGTTGCTAATCGATCCCTAGCGGCTTGGCCTACAAGAATATAATTATCTTCCGACAAGCCAACAATTGAAGGAACGAGCACATTACCCTCCATATCTGGAATTAACTTAACCGCGTTATCTTGCCATATTCCCACTACGCTATGAGTTGTACCGAGATCTATCCCTATTTTCATTTTATTTCCCTTACTGAATGACTTAAATCATCGCTATGCTAAGTTACTTAATACAGAGTCTTAAATTCAACTTAGTTTTGCATCGATGCCATTATACAGTTTAATTAAAAACCTATTATTAATATCTGATTAAAAATTATACGCTTAACTTTATGTTTTTCAAAATGTTAACGAGCTAGTGTTTATTTAATACATAAAGAAAACTTAATTGAAGAACAGCCACATCCTAAGTATGAATCAGGTGAAAGTGAGTTTCATTCTAAAGTTGATAATTTAAAATCATGGATAAGCTATTTCGGAGTACCTGGGTATTACTTGAGGACTGTGAAGAGATACTGGTAGTAAAGTAAGATTATTAAATATTAAAGAATAACTTACTTTCAAACAGCACTGAGGGAGGTATTATAAAGCCTAAAGTTTAACAGGGAGAGAATATAGAGCTTTATATTCAATTTGCATGCAGCAAATGTGGCGAAGAGGTTTATTTTAAACACTATATAGATGATTGTAATGTGCCTATACCTGGTAGTTCTAACGATGATACAGGTGAAGATTTAATAACAAATGATTGCAAACGATGTGGTGATAATAGAAATGTTATTATTAATTATGACTTTAGCTCAGCAGGTTTTTTTGTCGCGAACAACGATGCACTTCTAGTAACCGATGATGATTACACACTGAAAAGAGCATATATAAATGCAATTTATTCATTAAATGAGCTACAAGAAGCTGATGTAAACTATACAGATTTCATAGGACGACTTTTTTTTACACACTCAATAACAATTTTAGAAACATATTTATCTGATCTATTTAAGTTTTATATTAATAGTAACTTCAGTTGCTTTTTGAAGTTTATTGAAAGCTCAAAAGATTTGAAGAGTGAGAAGTTTACCTTAGTGGACTTTTTAACCAATAAAAATTTACCACTTCAAAAAGTCAACTCTAGGCTAGATGAACTTTTATTCCATAACTTAGGTGTTGTATCTGCATTGTTCGAAGGTGTATTCAATTTAAAAATTAATGATGTCATTGGCAGAGAAAATAGAAGCTCCTTAGAGAAGCTTATTAGCTATAGGCATGATTGTGTTCATCGAAATGGGCGAACAAAAAATGGTGAGAATATTTTTACAGACAGAGATGTAAATATGAAAATATTTGACGAAATGAAGAGGACTATTCATAAAATCCATCTAGCAGTATTAAATTTAGAGATAGAAATTAACAGTAATTAAAGATACTTATGAAATCATATAGATCGAATGTAATTTTGGTGTTTTATATACCTCTACGATTTACAAACAGTAGTATAAAACAATTTAAGGCATATTTGATGCTATTAATATGCTGTATTACATTTGTTGTGAAATAAAGGGTAGTGTTTTTAATATATAGAATTGATTTGAAAGGGAATTAATTGGTCGGTATGGAGAGATTCGAACTCTCGACCCCTGCCACCCCATGACAGTGCGCTACCAAGCTGCGCCACATACCGATTTGTATGCAATAGTACGTGTATTTTTTTAAAAATCAATAAGCGATTGTTTGTTTGGGTGTTTATTACGCAAGAGACCTAAAAAGGCACTCTTGCGGTGTATTAATTAGCTAGTCTTTATTTAACCACTTTTTGATCGAGTCATACATCTCATCTCGTATTAATGGCTGAGCTTTTTTGTTAGGGTGTAAACTATCGTTTTGCATTAGCTCAGGTTGACCAGCAACATCGAGCATAAAAAAGTTCATTAAATGCGCATTTGTTTCTTCGCTAACGCGTGTAAAAGTGTCTGTAAACATTTTGCTGTAACGCGGACCGTAATTAGGGGGAATGTAAATCTCCATTAAGGCGGTCATCGCATTAGCTGCTTGGCTTTTTTGAATAAGAGACGTTAAGTTAGTTTGCATTTTTTTGACTGGAAAACCACGTAAACCGTCATTAGCACCTAGCTCAATAAGTACATGAGTGGGTTCGTATTGCTCAAGCAATGCATCTAAACGGCGTAGGGCTCCACCAGATGTTTCGCCACTAATACTGGCGTTGATAAGTTCAATGTCGGCTTGTTCGTCATCGTATTTATCTTGTAACAATTTTACCCAGCCTTCTTCTTGTTGAAGTCCGTAGGCTGCGCTTAAACTGTCACCGAGTATTAAAATCGTGTTGTCGGCTGCTGCGCTCAGCGGTTTGATAACTAAAAATAAAATGAATACTAAACGAAGGATTGAATGAGTCATATGTCAGCGCTTTCTCAATTAAATATAATTCAGGTTAATGGTTTGTCTAAAGTAGTCTCTACCTTTGAAGGTGAGCTGCCCATCCTCAGCGACATCAGCTTTAATGTCAAGCATGGCGAGTCTGTTGCTATTGTTGGCACGTCGGGCTCTGGTAAATCAACGTTACTCAGTTTATTAGCAGGGCTGGATACCGCAAGCAGCGGCGAAATATTTTTAGATNGAGCCATTACACAATTTAGATGAAGAAGAGCGTGCTGCACTGCGCGCGGCTAAAATTGGATTTGTGTTTCAATCGTTCATGTTAGTACAAAGCTTAACTGCACTAGAAAACGTTATGCTGCCAGCAGAGCTTGCTGGTGAAAGTGATGCAAAAGAGCAAGCAATTGCATTACTTGAAAAAGTAGGCTTGAGCCATCGAATTGATCATTACCCGTCGCAACTCTCTGGCGGTGAACAACAGCGTGTTGCTATTGCGCGAGCATTTATTGGTACACCTAAAATACTGTTTGCTGATGAGCCTTCGGCTAATTTAGACAGCAAAAACGGTAAAATGATTGAATCCTTATTATTTGATTTAAACACGCAACACGGCACCACGCTTATTTTGGTGACTCACGATGAAGGGCTTGCACAAAAATGTGAGCACATTATTCAAATAGAAGCGGGTTTACTGGTAAAAAGCCAAGTAGAGGACGTTGCTAATGTGGGTTAAGTTAGCGCTTAAGTTATTTTCGCGAGAATTTCGCCGTGGTGAGCTAACAGTTATAAGCGCAGCTATCGCCCTTGCTGTTTTAACCGTGCTTACACTGTCTATGGTTACTGAGCGAATAGGGCAAAGCATTGCTCAAAAAAGCAGTGCTTTTATTGCAGCAGACCGTGTACTTGCAAGCGATCATGTTCTCGACACTGCTTTTATTACTAAAGCACAGAGCCAAAATTTAAAAACGGCGCAAATGGTGTACTTCGACACTATGTTGTTTGCCGATGATGAAATGCAGTTTAGCTCAGTAAAAGCGGCATCTAATGCGTACCCGTTAAAAGGGCAGTTAAAAGTTAAAGACACTTTAACAGGTGAAACTAAGGTTGCTAATAGCGGACCAACGCCTGGTAATGTGTGGCTAAGTGAATCAGTATTTTACAGTTTAAATATTGATATAGGCGCGCAAGTAGAGCTTGGCGCTGCATTATTTAATGTTTCAAAAGTGATTGTAGAAGAGCCCGATGCGCCATTTAATGTATTTTCGAGCAGCCGCCGCGTGCTTATTAATATTGACGATGTGGCAAAAACCGAAGTTGTGCAGCCAGGTAGTCGTGTTTATTATCGCCAACTTTATGCAGGTAGTGAGGCCGATATAAATAGCTTTTACGAGTGGCTTAAACCACAAATGAAAGAAAACCAACAATGGTACGGCGTTAAAGACCGTCAATCACCTATTTCAAATAGTTTAAACCGTGCAGAGAGCTTTTTATTACTTGCCGGCCTATTAGGTATTATTTTAGCCGCAGTGGCTATAGCCGTTTCAGCAAAACGTTATTGTGAACGACAATACGACCCAGTAGCGATGATGAAAACGCTAGGCGG